>JACQJM010000102.1 GCA_016205045.1 Elusimicrobiota bacterium
CTTTTAAAAGAAAATAAAATGCCCCTGGCATGATATGCCTTTCTTCTCTACTATTCTCCCAAGAACGTGGGAGAAAAAGGAGCCGTACATTTCGAAATTCAATCCATCAAGGTGGCCGTGGACTCGGATCGGGCTCGCGAAACCCTGCATCGCGCTGCGGCTCTGCTGAGAGGACCCCTGCCCAGCATCGACAGTGAGTGCGAATACTGCAGCTGGCGAACCAAATTTAACCCCGGGGAGAAACCCTCAAAAACTGAGCGCCAACCCAATTTGCTTTAACGCTTTCCCGATACGGGAACCTTGGCGGGATATTCGGTGTCTAACCTAAGCGAAAAAGAGTTCATTGAAAAATATGTCGTCATGGTGTATAACTTGGCCTTGCGCTTATTGGGCAACCCCGCAGACGCGGAGGACCTGGCTCAAGATTCTTTGATTCGCGCGTTAAAGGCTCTTCCTAAATTTCGCGGAGACTCCGCGGGGTTCACCTGGCTCTATCGCATCACCGTGAATACCTGGAAGAACCGCGTTCGATATGAGAAAAGGCGCGGACTGTGGAAAATCATTCCTCTGGAGTTTTTCAGCGGAAATCATGATCACGCGGAATCCTCACTTCCTTCAGAAGAAACTCCCCTGGACTCGGGCCTGGAGTCGCAAGAAAAAACGGCTACGGTCCAAAAGGCCCTTTTAGAGCTGGACGAGGAAAGCCGCGCCGTGGTTGTCCTCCGGGACTTGCAAAACAAATCCTATGGAGAAATTGCCGAGATCCTGCAGATTCCAGAAGGAACCGTAAAATCCAGGCTCTCGCGCGCAAGGGAAAGTCTCAAGGAATCGTTGAAAAAAAGTTACTTTTAAAATATGGATCACGTCAAAGAACTCCTCTCTCCCTACCTAGATAAGGAGCTCTCCAACGAGGATGGGGGCATCGTGGAAACGCACCTTTCCCACTGTCAGGAATGTACCGCGGCGCTCCGGGAGCTCCGCGCCACCATCCAACAGGTGCGCGAAATTCCTGCCGCCCCCTTACCCCAAGGATTCATGAAACGCTTAGAAAAGAAATTTGAAGCCGGCTTTTCCAAACCCTCTTTTTCTCCGTGGACATTCCCCGGGCCGTGGAAAGTGGCGGCCTTAGCCCTGACAGCCGTGGGGGTCACATTCCTGGTATTCAAAGAAAAACCCCGATACCAAAATTTGGAAACTTTTTCTTCTCCCCAATCTGAGGAACGCCAGGAACCCGTCCCAGAAGATATTTCTTCTTCCGCCCTCAACCGACAAGAGGGAATCGCTCCTCGAGCCTCGGAAAAATCTGTCCGTGCCAAGTCCCTGCCGGTCAAAAAGAGTTCCGCGACCAAACACCCCTCCTCTGCCTCGGAAAGAAAAAAAGCGGTGGCTTCGGGACAAAAGCGTCGGGCGCCTCGACTCGCTGACCAGATTAAATTTGCGGAGAGAGGAGATGCTCCCCCCGAACCTGAGGTCCCCGTTCGAAACTTAAGAAACCCCAAACCCTATGAGGTCAAAAATTTTAATGCCTCTTCCCCCGAAGAAGCTGGGGCCATATTGGAAGCAGACACCATTGTTTCCATCGCGGGCGTTCCTCAGAAAGGAGCTTTGTCTTATAGAACCCCCAGCAGGGCTTCGGAGGATGCCTCCGCCATACAGGTGCAAGAAGAACTCGCTCCCAGTCAAAGGGCCCTGGATTTAGTTAAAAATTACAGGACCTCCAGCCGAGAGACCCTCCTTCAAAAAATTCAGGCCAAAGGAGGCCGAGAAGAATGGTCCATTCAAGTTCTGCGAGAAAATGTGTACCAGGTGAAATGTCAGATATTTTTCAGCACCTCTCCTTCCGCCGATAGAAACCCTGTCATCACCTACCTCTTCCGGGTGGACCTGAATCAAAAAACCGTTAAGGACCTCAACGCCTCCGCCCGAGAGCTTCTGGAATAGATTTCTCCCCATTCCCTGCAATTATCCTTCAGCCCTAAAACTGCAATATAACGTACTTTTTATCTTTCTCCCCGACAATTTTCAGATGCTTTTTTTACCGTTTCTTTACTTATTATTCAGGAAATATTCAGAGTGGTCCATTATCCTATTTGGCATACTCCCATGAATCTGACAACCACGCTCAACCTATTGACTAGAAAGGCCTTTCTATTTTCATGTTTCGCTCTCATTATCCTCATCGCACATTGTTCATTGAGCCAAGCCCTGACCATCAAGTCACAGATTGAGGACGGGGCCTGGAAGGAAATCCCTGCCGTCTACCCCACCAAGGGACAAAAGGTTCGTCTACGGGTTAGAGCACCTCTGGGGACCACAATCCGCTGGTTTAGAATCATTCCTGATATCGCAAAGTTTTATCACAACGCGCAATGGCCCTGGAACCCCGGAGCGTATCAATGGCTAGGCTATGAAAAGATTCAATATCACAAATGTGAAATGATCTCTTTTCGAAATTACCCCGAAATCGATCCCTTGGCAATGGATTCCCAGAGCCTTAACTGTGCCACTGAAATCCCTGAATCGCCGTACTATCACGCGGATGTGGGGAGTTTCTGGTATCAAGTGGAGATTGACCAGATGGGCAAAATAGATAAATCTCCCGGCTTGGAGGGTTCGGATGAAAAGGGAATGTCTCCCAAGGTTTTTAGGATTTCGATCCGCGATGGGGAAGAGTATCTGGGATATCTGACATCATTTTTCAACGTGCCCGCGGTTTTCGGTTCCACCCTGTGTCAAAGCCAGCACCACATTGGGGTGGATTGTGCCGATGCCATCATGGCGGCCTACTATTTATGGAAGGGGGAAGAAACCGATCGAGACGATAATGTGCAGTCTGTGGTGG
The DNA here is from genome assembly GCA_016205045.1 of Elusimicrobiota bacterium. GTDB lineage: Bacteria > Elusimicrobiota > Elusimicrobia > JACQJN01 > JACQJN01 > JACQJM01. The sequence goes on from JACQJM010000102.1 coordinate 2,843, forward strand.
CCCGATTTCCAACCCTGGTCCGATTCAATATAAATCAAGGCGTCCCAGACAGGAAGATTCTTTGGACCAAAACGGTCAGGCCGGGTGACTTCATTGCCGTTAAATATCTGGGCAGCCGGAGCTACCAACATATCGGCGCACTGTACAAAGATGAAAACGGAGATGGAGTTTTGGACTCAGGCGACGTGGTGTTGCATGCGGGACCAGAGCCCCTGCACTTCTCCCCGCTTTCAGAGGGTGCCTTTGATGGAAGCGTAGTCATTTTACGCCCGGAGGAATAGGAGGAACTGTTTATGTATATAAGACCCATTCGAATTAAACTTGTTATTTTCATTCTCCTTGCCATGTCTCTGCCAAGCACAAACGCGAAGGACAGCGATCCCCGCACAAGCAAGGTATTGGCCCGAGAGGCAGCGGCTTTTGCTGCGGTTACCGATTCAACTCCTGAGAAACCAACAGTTCCTCTTAGTCATGAGGAGCGGAACAGAAAATTCAAGGAGACATGGGAGCGCACTCCATCCGGGGGCCGGGGGCAGTTAGCTATTTGGAGGTGTCAGGACATAGACAGCACCTTGGCGACTTTCCTGGCGGATAAATTAGTAACCGAGCCATCGGAGCGAGATAGAAGCGCCCTGGCTCAGGTGCTCGCCAAATGCGGTCCCTCTGAAATTGCAGTAAAGGCGCTAATGAAAAGCTCTGCTTTCGAAACATCAGATTCCGTTAGACGCCTGGCCGCCCTAGCCTTGCAGATACGTCGCGAGGAGAAGCTGGCAGCTTCCATTTATATAGATCTTATGAAAAGGAGATACGGGAAGGGGTTCATGCACATGGGGAGTGAGTTTCATAGTTTTAGGACCCCAGAGGGCATAAGGTTTGCGGCGGAGGAATTAAAAAAGGCTTCTCAAGACGCAACCCTCTCCGTAGACACAAGAATTCCCTTCATACTCCTGGCAGGGTATCTTGACCCTGTCCAATTTAATGATGAATCCGTGAAGTTTTTAACCGAATCCATCGGGATGTCCGAAAGAGGAGATAAGGATGTAGAGAAAGCACTCCAAACATGGTCACAGGATCTTGTGAATATGGCTAGACGACACTCCCATTCCCCTGATTTAATAAAGAGAGTACGTCAGATTGCCCAAAGAGCCGCAGCATCTTCCATCCCGGCCCTGGCTCAAGAGGGACACAAGAGCATCCAGGATTTGGATAAAATAGAAAATGAAAAGTAGGCCCGTCATCGCAGCGACATTCGGCATCGCCCTTTTATATGGGGCGACACCTCTATTTTCACAAGGATACGATCCCGGACCAGCTGTATCCTACGCGGATAGATGGTGTGGCAATGATACTGGCTGTGGGCAGTATCCTTATCACAACACATCCAGTGTCTATGATCCGACATATGGGACCACCTTTCATGACCCTACCTACTACAATACCTATGGCCTGGATCCGGGCGATGGCGTAGGAGATGACTGCGCCAACTTTGTTTCCCAGGCTTTAATCGCCGGAGGACTTGACGCAGAGATTAAGAGCTTCCTCTCTACCTGGTCGTCTTCTGATAGAGTCAATTATGCCGGGAGACAATTCACACCAGCCAACCCTGACACAGGGCCCTTGAATCCTCCCATGCCCGGGATCGGATCAGGCGGGGTTTTTGGAACAGTGGCCAATGCGACTTTAATTAAGTTGAAGGATTTTCTCAATAATAGTTTTCATGCAGAGTACACCAAGGGAAAAATCCCCGACAACCTAGGGATGGGGGATGTGGTCCTTGTAGCCTGCGATGCGTGTTCTGGGGTAGGCCCACTCCATCATTCCATGCTTGTAACAGAAGGGCTGGGTGTCAATGCAAAAGTGAGTTACCACTCGCGGGATACCTTTCACCAACCCCTAGGGGAATTTTTCAGTGACTACCCAGAATCATTGGCATTCTCACATTTCTTTCACTTGACCCGAACAGTGCCGTTTGTAAAATCCAGGATGATCCTGCAGGGCACCAATACCATATACCAATCCCAGTGGGGGGAAGCCGTGGGTGGGAGGAGGGACTTCAATCTCCTGGCCAACGCCTCCGCCGTCTCCAACCAAGACCTTTCCATCACATTGGATTTCAACGAGTCCATGAAATGGGTGGGTGTGAGCGCCACCGGTCCCGGCGGAGGAGCCGCGGTTCATGTCGCTGGGAACTTCACGGATGTTACCCAAACCCGGTGGCAGGGAATTCTGACCGCAGCCCAGGTCACTCAGAACAATCTTATTGGGACCGTCACGCTTTCCATAGAGGGTTTCAACTTCGCCTCCTCCAGCTACAGACTGGACAGCTTTCCAGGAACCATCGCAGCTTGGAATGGCTCAGGGTTTTCCGGTTACGAGGACGAGTTTGGAAACGACACGGGAGGCGGTAAGGATATCCTCACAATCAATATAAACAGTTGTGGGACACCAAACTCCTTGCAGGAGGGTGGCTCGAATATGGCTGTTTTGGATAGCGCTGAAGGATCCTGCTCTCTCCCACCGCTGAGCGTTGACGTTTCTCCGCAAAGCCAGACAGGCAGCGATAACACATCTGTGTCCTACAGCTTAACCATCACAAACAACGACACGAATTCCGCTAATTTTGCTTTGCAAAGCGAGGCTCCCCCGGGCTGGGCCACCTCCTTTAATCCCGCTATGATAAGCCTTGCTCCAGGAGGAAGCGCTGGCTCCCAGCTGACTGTGTCAGTACCCTTGGGAGAATCTCCTCAGCCATATGACGTTATTATACATGCCATGGAGACCACGGATTCAGTAACATATACGGTCAACGCTCAATCGTTTCCCACGCTTAGATTTGATCCAGCCACCCAAAACGGCACCAGTCCGGGAACGGTCAACTACACTGTTTATATAAAGAATAACAACGCCACATTTGGCACATTCAGCCTGATCGCCACGTCGCCCTCTCCCAGCTGGACCGTTTCCATTCCTCCCACCATAAGTCTCGGTGCGGGACAGGAGGGCTCGGTGAACATGTCCGTTTCGGCACCTTCTAGTTTGACGGATGGCTCCTCCTACTCCATAATGGTCACAGCAACGGAGTCTACAAATCCTTCTAATCGAGGCTCTGCCAACGCGATCTACAACATTGGAGCTCCTGCAGGCTCTTGCCCTTCAACCGCAGATCCAATATTGAGTCTTTACCCCACCGGGGCGAGTCCTGATATATATGCCGTTTCTGGACCCACAGCGCAAACCGTTGAGTATACACTCACGGTAATTAACAACGACCCATCGGGATGTCGAAACACCACATTCAATTTAAGCGCACAGACCACACCTCAGCCTCCCGCAGGTTGGAGCGTGACATTTGATCCCCCTAGCCTGACTTTGCAGCCCCAACAAAGCATGAATTCCACTGTGCGGGTCACGGTCCCCGCAAACACGCCCGCCAATACATTCACCATAAATAATTTGGCCACCGATTCCTTGGATTCCCTCCATCAATCTGCCCCCCTGAGCGCTCACATTATCGTTCAGGATGCCACCACATTCACTATGTTCTCAAATAAAGACGGGAACTGGGAGGACCCAACCATCTGGGGAGGCAGAGTGCCTTCCATTACAAACCCCGTCCTTGTCACACATCACGTCACGATCAATGGAGAGGCCTCAGCCAAGTCGGTTTGGGTCGCCAACGATTTTTATCCGACAGGAACACTTTCCTTCAGCCGCAGCAACGCTGGCCACCTGACCATTGGAGAAGGTGATTTTGCGGTCAATCGAGGTGGCTGGCTGGACATGGGAACGGAGGACCTTCCAATTCCCCAGGGTATTAAAGCGGAAATTCAATTTAACCCGACCATGCAACACAAAATGCTTGTCGCAGATGGGGGTAAACTGACCCTGTGGGGCGCCTCAAAGACTGGGTGGACCGACGCCACAGAGGATGCATTGATCGGGGCATCTTTTATAAGGGTAGCCGGTTCCCCGGTGGGGTGGTCGGTGGATGATGAGATCACGATAGATACCGAACGCCGCACAATCGCCTCGATCTCAGGCAGCAATCCCACAACGATTGGCCTTTCGGGATCCCTTTCAAGCAACCATTACATCAGAGATAGGATTAGAGTGGCTAACCTGACCCGCAACGTCCGAATTGGGTCGAATCCAAATAAAATATACATTCACAATCATTCCGCAAATCCGGGAGATTTTTCCGTAAATTCTGCGGAGTTGTATAAACTGGGTGTTGATCCCGATCCCGGATCAAGTCAAGACGAAATATCCGGGCTTTTTTTCGCAAATCAGGACCCCCCCGTTCTAACCCCCCGTCCTCCTGCCCAAGGAACGGTATCCAATTCCGTTTTGAAAGACGGACTATACAAAACCTATGCCGCGTATTTGATAGATACATCCAGCAGCGCATTCTTGAACAACGTCATATTCAATAATGGCGGCGGGATCGCCATGTTCGGTAGCCAAAGAAACCAGATCCTATCCAATTATATATTCGGTAACATCAATTCAGGAATCACGGAGAGCGGCAGCCCCAACAACACATTTGCTTTCAACATCCTGTATGCGAACGCCCACGGAATAAGTCTAGGATGGGAGTCTAATACGGTACTATCCAACATCGCAACCAGGAACAGCCTGAATGGACTTGATATCCAGCGGCCATCCAATACGGTCGTGGACAACTATTCTTTCGGCAACGGAACGGACTTCAGGGGACAGGGGGAAGTCATAGGCGGGGCTTTGGGGTATGACGAGCAAGGAGGCCCCTATCCCGCCACAACTCAAGAGATTGTCAATGTGTCGGGATATGCGTTTTTACCCCTCATCCTACGGCATGCTCACCTGAACCCAACCACGCATAGGGAAACCAACCCCAATTCAGGCATCCTATCCTACAACCAGGACCAAGACATGGGAACCGTTCGGCTTTGGGGCCAATACACAGTCCCGGGTAGCACGCTTTCTTTGGATTACTCCGCCCCCCTTTTTATGTCTGCCGCGACGATTCCCATTCTTATGAAAGGCATCGGTCACGCCGCTTCTGTAGTCAGCACAAATAATGATATGGCTGTCACCCAGCTCGTATCTATCCGGTACGAATCCGGGCTGTGGCGGGTGGAGGGCTCCAAAACGAGAGTCCTGGGAAATTTCTCGGGATCCATCACAAACCAGCCATTCCCTTCCGATTCCCCTCCGCAATTCAATCTCACTTTCGTTCAGGGAGGTTCTCCCCAGGAAGGAGACCTCATCCATTTTGTTCTAATCGCTGGTTCCAAGGATGAAAACCGCCAGAAGAAACTCCTGGTTGGACCCTCCTCGCCCTCCGTCAATGGGGGGAGGTCCAAACTGACCATAGATCCGAACGGGGAATTTAGAATGGTAGGCAGTACTTCTCTCCCCTCTATTATGGACCGAATAGATGGGTCTTCCCCCTACTACACGTTTGTAAATTCCGGAGCAATCACCCTGTCCTACGCTCAAATCAACAATACAGATGAAAAGGGCCTTCAAATCTCGGGGTCGGGTGTAGTCAGCGTGGACCACGCCACATTTGATTTCGCCGGCCAGGATGGTAGCGGGGTGTCTAGTTACATCACCGCAAGAGATTTGACCAGCCAGGCCACACTCAAGGCTATCCAATTCAATAACTCCAGGCCCAACACAACGCTCTATAATATTCAGGTCCTGGGGAACGATTCAGGGTTAGACTGGACTATTCGAGGCTACGGGGGACCCAAGGCGGGACCCCAATTTAGCTATCCCCCCAATACAAGCAAAATCAAGTGGGACCCCACGGTGGAAAGCGCCCATAGCGGATTGTGGTCTGACCCTGGAACGTGGCTGGGCGGTCTCGTACCTGACGGCTTAAGGCCGGTCCAGGTCTCAGCGGGACATGTGGTGACCGTGAACAACACTCAAGCCAGCGCGGGTCCCGTCAATATATACGGAACATTGAGCTTCAGCCGAACGGTCAGCAGTCAACTGACCCTGACGGGAGGGGACATTGTGGTCCATCCTGGTGGGCACTTGGACATAGGAAAGCAGGATAGCTCCATCCCCGGCAGTGTAAAAGCAACCCTTGTCCTGGCCTTAGGCAGCTATGCGGGACAGTACGGGCTGAAGGTTCTAAACGGCGGGAGATTTACTGTGCGCGGGGCGCTCAAATATGCCTCCGGCCGGGTCGTGAGCAATGATGCCCCTGCGGGAACCACATCCATCACCGTGGATTTGGGATGGACTCCCAACCGCACCGCTCGTCCCTGGGCCGTGGGGGATGAGATCACCATAGGCCCTGCCAGCCAGGACTCCATGTTCCAAGATGAGGTGGAAAGGAGAATCATCACCGCCGTCTCAGGGTTTAACCCTGTCACCATCACATTCTCCCCAGCTCTCAATTACGCCCACACTCTCAATACCACACTCTGCGCCCAGTTCTGCGACTACGTGTACACAATCCCCACCCCCGTTGTTGTGACCAACCTGACCCGCAATGTCCTGGTCAGATCCCAAGGCACAAACATATTCACCAACACAGCCTACATAGAAAACCAGAGCCAGGACCCCAACGGTTTCTGGGTATATGACGGGGAGTTTGCGTACCTGGGCAGGGGGATAAAGATGAACTCTAACCCTGACTTTTATTTGGGCGGAATCACGTTCCACAACGCAGCCCGTGGCACCATGGCCCACTCCACAATACGGGACGGGTATCATGGGATTTTAAGCTATGACGATCCTGGGGGGCCATCGGAAAACGCTCTATCCTTTCATAGCAACTTGATCGGCTTTAACTACTATGGGGCGACTCTCATGGGCTCCTCCGGGAATACTCTCCAGGGAAACCATATATTCTCCAATATAAGTTACGGCGTCTCCCTGGAGGACTCCTCAAAAAACACACTCTCCAAGAATGAGATCTACTCCAATGGGAATAGGTTTGACAACTCAAATGGTGTCAATCTTCGCCTGCCTTGGTATGACGTGGGCCATGCCAAAATTTCCCGGGAAAACACACTGGTGGAAAACCGGATTTTCTCAAATAGAGGCTCCGGCATTGAGGTCAATCTCCAAACCCCTGACAGAAATCCCCTCGACAGTAACTCCTTAGTTTCCAACAAAATCTACATGAATGGGGAACAAGGTTTGTTTGTTAATACGTCCTATGGAAACCTGTACCTGAAAAACTACTCCTATGCCAATAATTACTATAACGCTAGAATCATAGGTTCAGGACAGGACACATTCACGGGCGAGACTTGGGGATTTGACGATTTGGGAAATTCAACTCCCGGGAGTGGGTTATATATGGAAAACGCGAACCTCACCACTTTCAAGGAGATCAAGATAAACCGGGGAGATGGAGGAATGGACGATCTGAGTCAGTTACAATTGAACAAGGCAGTAAGTCTGCTCTCCTATAACCAGAATTATGATACGGGAACAATAAGGCTATGGGGAAACTATACTGTTTCTGCAGGCTCTATTCTCACATTGAGTCATATGTCCTTGTACAGTAGCGAAGCCACCAACTTCAAGCTTATGCGCGGGGTGGGCCACTCCGCTACAGTAAATGGCTATTACGGCGGGGTCATATCCCAGCTCATCACCATTTATCGTCAGCAGAGTAGCAGTGGCAGCGGCAGATGGGTGGTGATGGGTTCCAGCTCCGGTCTTATGGGGTTCTTTACAGGTTCCATAAACGGTCAAATGTTTCCTGCTTCTGACCCTCAAATTTCACTCACTTTCACAGAGGGGCCCGCCCCTCAGGGCATGGACTCCCTGGATTTTGTTTTAGTTGCAGGATCAAACGATTTCAACGTGCCCAAAAAACTCCTGTTTGGAGCCAGCTATGACCCCAGCACGGGCCAAACAGTTCCCTCCAAACTGACCATAGCTCCCAATGGCGCATTTAATTTGTCGAGCGGCTTATATATTGATCGTGCCATTATGGATACACTAAGTCCGGACGTCCCCAACTATACATTCATAAATAACGGGGACCTGACATTGTCCCGAGCCCAAATAAACAACGCAGATGAGAAGGGGCTACAGTTGTCGGGTGGGGGGCAGATCAATATGAACTTCACCACATTTGACTACTCTGGTGCGCCCCTGAACCCCGGCGCATCCAATGTCTCCACATACATCACCGCCCGGGACCTCACGAGCCAGACCACATTCGATGGTCTCACATTCAATAACTCAGGAGCTCCCGCCGGAGCAATACTGTGCAATGTCCGCGTCCTAGGGGACGATTCCGGTCTGAGTTGGACCATGACAAATCACTCCGGGCCCAGATCCGGGGAAGCCTACAACGACGATCTCCACAACAAGGTCATCTGGGCCACACCCTCCCCCACCCCGCCCGCGGCCGCTCAGCCTGTAGACACCATGCCTCCCACCGTTTCCATCATAAATCCCGCAAACGGAGATGCCGTTTCGGGGGAGTCTGTTCAAATTTCCGCACAGTCCTCGGATGACACGGGCGTTGTAGGGGTACAATTTAAGTTGGATGGGAATAATTTAGGGGTCGAAGTCACCACAGCCCCTTTCAGCATACTCTGGAACACCACTTCAACCGCTAACGGTTCTCATGTGATCACGGCTACTGCCAGGGACGCGGCGGGAAACATCGCCACCTCCTCTCCCATCCAGGTGACCGTTGAAAATATTGTCCTTAAAAAACCCAAACTTGGCAGCGTGAACCTCATGCGATCCGATGGCTCGGTCATCGCTTTGGATGGCCCCGGAAGCCCCAGGGCTCTCATGATCAGCCAGCGCAATGGGATGAATCAGCAACTTGAGTTTGGTCCTGAGGTGGTTAAGGCCTCGATTGTGGATTTGAGGGGCCGAGAGATTTTCCAGGCAGAAAGTCAAGCAGGAAACCCCATTATTTTCACCCTCCAGCAGGCAGGGGGTAGACTCCTGTGCGAATCGGGCTTGCTTCTGATTCAAATACAGACCCAGGACCTAGCGACCCAACAAAGACGCAAGCTTGTAAAGCCTCTGGTGTGTGCGAAGTAGTAGGATTAGACTAATCCTGAAAGCAGCTTATCCCCTGAAATGATACGGATGCCATCACTCAGCTTGTCTATATTCCCTTTTTTGAGGACCTGATAGCTGAAGGGAATTTTTAGCTTCTCTCGGAAGTATCTCAGGTTTGAGGAGACCATTTCATCCTGGGTTTTGACTTCCACAGCGAACCATGGTTTTTCATCTATCGTCACCAGAAAATCTACTTCCCGTTTAGAGGTATCACGAAGAAAATAGAGGCTGGCTTTATGGCCCTCGCGATCATGTAGCCAATGAACCAGCTTCAAAAGATGAGACCCCACCAGGTTCTCGAACCGGGCAGCCTCGTTGTGAACCTCCGACCAATCCCAGAGATAAAGCTTGGGTTCTTTCTTGATGGCCCGGAAGGGAGTTCTGGCATACGGGTATATTCGAAAGGGATAGTAGAAGGCTTCCAGAATATCCAACCAGTGCGAGGCCGCACGGTGACTGAGATCCAGATCTTCCCTGAGTGCATTAACCGACAGGAGAGCCCCCACTCTGGATGGGAGCATGTCGCTTAGGACCTGCATCTTACCCAGATCGCGGATGATCTCCACGTCTCGGATGTCCTCGCGGAAGAGTCGCTCGTTGCGTTCGTTGTGCCAACGCCGCAGAGTTCTCTCATTCTGTGATAAAAGTGGCTCAGGGAACCCGCCATATCGTTCCAAAACCTCGAGGTTACCATTTTTAAGGTCAGGCCCTATGGGCAGCTCCTTAAATGGTTCGATCTCGTGCTTTCTGTTCGCCATCTCTCCCAGGGAAAAGGGGTGCAGCCGGTAGTGGTGGTATCGTCCCTGGAGAGAGTCTCCACCCTTGCGGTAAATATCCAGCCGCGCACTTCCAGTTATGAGGAATCGGTATCTTTCCTTGTGAGCGTCGTACTCGCCTTTAATAAATTGCTTCCATCCCTTGAATTTGTGGATCTCATCTAGGATGATCAGATCCGCCGATCCAGGCCATTCTGAAGCCATGACTCGCTGACGTTCCTGCTTATTATCCCAGTTGAAGTAGGCGGCTTTCTTAAATCGTGCTCCTATGAGGGCCCGGGCCAATGTTGTTTTGCCGACTTGGCGCGGCCCTCCTACAAAGACCATTTTCTGTTGGAGGTCCTCGGCAATAGGCACGGTTAGATAGCGCTCCTTGAGCATGGGGATAGTATAGTAAAATTTATCCTAAGAGCAAAATTATACACGATCTTTTTTGCTTATTAGCAAAACTTTACATAGCGTGTGAAATGGCCAATTCCCTCACCCCTCACCCCTAATCCCTGTCTTATATAGACACCTTCCAAGACACCTTTTTTACTGTTTCTTAACCATTTTCTCAGGCAATCTTCAGCTTCAGCGTTCATAATAATAGTAGTACAACAACAGATCGCTTGGAGGGTACATGCGTTTTACTTTCTTCCTTTTCTTCGCTTTGAGTTCCTTCGCCGATTTTTCCAAGGCGGGGAATTGGCCGATGTGGAGATACAACGCCGCCCGCAATGGGTATAACTCCTCCGAAAATAGATTGAGCCCTCCCTTCCAATTGTCCTGGAGAGCACTTTCAGGCCCCGCACTCAATGTAACGATAGAATCCTCCCCGGCCATCGCAAATGGGAAGGTGTATGTGACATCTGTAAGTGGTGAGGCGTTGTACTGCTTCGACTTGATAAGCGGAACACTGCTCTGGAACACTTCCGGAATCCCTGGGACAACGAGCTCCCCGTCAGTAGAGAACGGCAAGGTATACTTCCTTTCTTGGGATGGATATCTTTACTGTCTCGACGCGCAAACAGGGGGCTTTCAATGGAGGACTAAATTGGCTGATATTCCTCAATCCGGTTTCGAAGTACGACTCCGCGCCTCGCCCATCATCAGGGACGGAAAACTCTATATTGGTACAACCGAGGGATTAGCTTTAGATGATTATAAACCAGCCCTGTTTACCCTAGATGCCCGAACCGGAGCAGTCCTGGCAAAAAGAGTAATGGAGACTTTTCAGCATCAAATTTACGGGTCGCCCGCTCTGTATGGAAGTCTATTGTTCGTTGGCGTGGGGGGATATCAACTTGAGGCACCCTTGCTCATGTGCTTTGATGTGAGTCTTCCTTCTCAAATAACAAAATTGTGGGAAAGGCCTATGCAGGGCAGGGCCATGAACACCCCTGCCGTTTCCGAGGACGGCATTGTTTTTTACATTCCTTTTGGAAATGGTGGTCCGAGCCGTATCTTTTCTTTTAGGGCCGACGCGTCAGGAAGCGAGGTGCGGGCCCCATACCTTCTGGATACTCCCGTATACTGGTATATGTCCCCGGCCATCGCCTATAACAGTCTATATATTGGTGTGAGCTCGAGTTTTCTGTGTATTGATCTGGCGGCTTTTTCCTCAGGAGCCGCCAATCCTATCCGTTGGAGATATGATGCTCCCTCGGGTTCTCCCACCTTCATCGGATCTCCTGCCGTCGCCAATGGCTTCGTGTATGCAAGTACGGACGATATCCCGGTTACGGTCCACGAAGGAGCCTTTCACGGTTTTAATGCCTTTACGGGTGAATCCGCATTCTACTTTGCGGGTGGCGATGGAAGGGGTGTAGGCTCGGCCCAAGGTGGCCCAGCCGTGGGGGATGGGCACGTGATATTTATCTCATATGATGACGAGGACTCGGGCATATATGGCTATAAGATGGCTCCTTCCCCTTCAGGAGAGCATTTCACGATCAAGGTTGCCTCTGAATATTTTGTGTTCTATACCACAAACCCAGATACGATCCATAAAGCTTCGAGCGCGTACGATTGTTTATCTAATCCCCAATTTGGTTGTGACCTCCACGTTAATTTGCACCCTAACGGACTTCTCCACACAGGAACCCGGCCCGATAATCCACGCTGGTCCTGGCATTTCGATGGATGGGATATATGGATGGCAGAGCAATCCGCCGAAATCTGCGACGCCAGTCCCAGCTATGTAGAAGCCAATTTATCCACTTTTCTCCAGCAGTCTCAGGGAAGGTATTGTCCCTGGCAGGGCAGGGTCGTTTACAAAGGGCTCGATTCTGCTCCTCCCAGCGTTTCTATTCTATCTCCTGCCGAATGGGCCACGGTTTCGGGAATAGTCAACGTATCCGCATCCGCAACCGATAATGCAGGGGTGGCCGCGATGGAGGCCTATGTGGGGCAGGTCCGCATCGCTTCGACCACCACCAATCCCTGGAACTTCAAATGGGATACAAGGCGGATTTCCAATGGCAACAAACAACTGACCATCAAAGCCTTCGACCCTGCCAACAACATGGGCATCCGTACCATCTGGGTAACGGTGAGCAATTCATCAGGTGGGGGTGGCGGGGGACCGAAGCTTCTTCCCGCCGTGTCTGTGGTGGATCCTCAGAATCCGGATTCTCCCCTCCAGACATTATCCTTGCAGGAGGGTGAAAGCCCCCGTGCCCTATTGATCAGCTCTCGTGGGAATATAGACCAGAACCTTGTGTTTGGGCCGCAGGTGACTAAGGCTTCGATTGTGAACTTGAGCGGGAGGCAGATTTTCGAAGCGGAAAGCCAGGGCGGCAATCCCCTCATCTTCACCCTTCAGCAAGCGGGAGGAAAGCTCCTCTGTGAATCGGGCCTCTTGCTGATTCAGATGCACATCCAAGATGGGGACAACAGAAAAGTGATGGCTAAACCCATGCTGTGTGTGAAGTAGTTTGACCTCCCCTTCTGAAAATGAGATAATAGAATCTCATTCCTCGCCGGAAATCCATGGGTTCAAAAACAAAAATTTCTCATCCCACTGGTAAATTAGGCGTGCTTCTGCCGGGCATGGGGGCGGTCACCAGCACCTTCATCGCTGGTGTTGAGCTCATCAAAAAAGAGCTGGGATTCCCCGTGGGCTCCCTCACCCAACTTCAAAGAATTCGTCTGGGGAAACGCTATGAAAATCGTAATCCCCTCATCCGTGAATTTGTTCCCCTAGCGAATCTCAAGGACCTCGTTTTTGGCGGCTGGGACATTTTTCCCGACTCCATCTATGAGGCCGCACTTAAGGCCGGGGTGTTGACGGAAGCCCAGCTAAAACCGGTGCAGAAAGAGCTCTCAGCTCTGCATCCCTGGAAAGCGGTCTTTGATTCCGCCTTTATCAAGAATATTCAAGGCTCACACATAAAAAAAGCCGCCAACAAAATGGCTTTGGCGGAACAGATCATGCAGGACATCCAATCCTTTAAGTCCAGCCGGGGACTCAATCGCTTGGTGATGGTGTGGTGCGGTTCTACAGAGGTTTCTCTGGAACCCACTCCCACCCATCAAACTTTAGAAGCTTTTGAAGCGGGGTTGAAAAACAATTCTCCCGATATTGCCCCTTCCATGATCTACGCCTATGCTGCCCTCAAGATGGGAATCCCTTATGCTAACGGAGCTCCCAATCTTTCAACCGACATTCCGGCCCTGATTGAGCTGGCAGAACAAACCGGGGCTCCCATTGCGGGCAAAGATTTTAAAACTGGGCAGACCCTGATGAAAACGGTAATTTCTCCAGCACTCAAAGCCAGGATGCTGGGGTTAGCCGGATGGTACTCCACCAATATTTTGGGCAACCGCGATGGGGAAGTTCTGGCAGACCCCGGCTCGTTCAAAACAAAGGAGAAGAGCAAGATGTCTGTGTTGGACTCCATCCTGGAGCCGAATCTTTACCCCAATCTCTATGGGCACTACACGCATAAGGTGCGCATTGATTACTATCCCCCCCGCGGGGATGCCAAAGAGGGGTGGGATAACATCGACATCAACGGCTGGCTCCAGATGCCCATGCAGATCAAGATCAATTTCCTCTGTCGAGACTCCATTTTGGCGGCACCTATCGTTTTGGACTTAGTGCTTTTCCTCGATCTGGCCCAACGCGCCTCTCTTAAGGGAATCCAGGAGTGGCTGTCCTTCTATTTCAAATCCCCCATGTGCCGCGCTGATCTTACCCCCATTCACGATTTATTTCTCCAGCATATAAAACTTCAAAATACCCTCCGGCTGCTCATGGGAGAAGAGGTGTTGGATTACTCCGGGTTGGATTACTACGACCCCGAAAAGGGCACTCCTTCTCCTGCTCAAGCCCCCCGCCCTGCCACCAACAAGGATTTGTCCCGGCAGAACCATAAAAAACGCCCGCTTCTCAGTACGCGGGCGCCTGCTGGCAGGCGCGCAGGGACCTTGTCCCCCTCCTCCTAAATTTAGTACAATAGGGAAAATGAGGCTTTTCTCTGTTTTTTTTTAGCCTTTTTCCTCCTGGCGGGAGCCTTTACCCTAGCGTTTTCACAAACCAAGAAATCCTCTACTTCCGTGTCACCCATAGCCACTTCCAGTTCAAGCCCTACTCATTTGCCGGGAATGGTCCCCACCAAAAATTCCTCGGACCCTCTGCCCTATTCAACCTCCACCACTAAAGCCCCGGCCCCCCAGGCTTCCTCGGCGACCAAGGAAGATCGCTGGGTGGTAGGGGATATCGTTATCCAGGGAAACAAAAATGTGAAAACCAATGTGATCCGCGGTCAAATCCGGGCCCGCAAAGGAGAATCTTATTCCCGAACGAACATCAACAGCGATGTTCAGGCCATTTTAGGATTAGGGGGCTTTGAGCGGGCCATTGTGGAGATAGAAACCATTCCAGGAGAAACGATTCCTTCGGAATTCCAAAACCTCACCGCATCCACTCAGCCTATCCGGATCAAATACCTGGTCACCGAAAAACCGGTCATTCGGAAAATTTCCTTCGTGGGCCAGAAGCAGGTTTACAAAAGCACGCTTCTGGACGCCATGACTTTGAAAACTAAAGACCCCCTGGATGAGGCCAAGCTCAAAGAAGATGTCAACAAAATGCTGGACACTTATCATAATAAAGGATTTATCGATGCCAAGATCGAGTTCGAAATGATCCCTCCCGACAAATCCAACCAAGTAGAGGTCACGTTCAAAGTGGCGGAGGGGCCCAAGGCCAAGATCGCCGATGTGCGCCTCGAAGGTCTTTCCGCCTTCCCACCCAAAAAGCTGATCAAGCAAATGACCAATCGTCCTAAAAAAGTGTACAAGCCCAAAGAGTGGGTGGCTGACCTGAAAAAAATAGAAAGATACTATAAAACCCGCGGCTACACGGATTTCGAAATCTTAGAATCCACCCTCACCTACACTCCCGAGCGCACGCAAATTTTCATCACCTTCAAACTTCACGAGGGTGTCCAGGCCCTCTTTGGAAACACTTCCTTCTCGGGCAACACCGTTTACTCTTCCAAAGAGCTGGCCGAACAGCTCACTTATCGTCCCGGGAAAATTTTTGATCAAGAGAAATTTGAGGAATCTATCGCCATGATCCAGGAAAAATATGCGGAGAAGGGGTACCTCCGAGCCAGGGTCGCCCCCCTCAAGCAGCTCAATCCTCAAACCCATTTCACCGATATCACTTTTCAAATATCAGAAGGGAATGTTATTTACGTGGATCACATCGATGTAGAAGGCAACCACGCCACCAAAACCTATGTGCTGCGGAGAGAAATCACCCAAAAAGAAGGGGGGCCTTTTAATTCCAAGAAAATCGCCAAGAGCCAGGAAAAATTATTCAACTTGGGATTTTTGGATGAGGTTCGCCCCGACATCCTCAACACCGCCGATCCCGACAAGGTGGACTTGGTATTTGATATCACGGAGGGTAAGCCGGGCATGTTGACGGCCGGCGCCGGATTTTCCTCGCTGGATGGCCTGGTGGGAACCCTCTCTCTTTCCCATCTCAATCTTTTGGGGCGGGGTTATCGAACCTCCGTTCAATGGCAGTTCGGTTCGCGCGTGCAGGATTACTCCGTTTCCTGGACTACTCCCTGGATTCACAACAGCCCTACCAGTTTGGGATTGGACTTATTTAATACTCGGCGGCTGCGTCCCTTTTCCACGGCTTCCACCGCTTTTACCGATAAGAGGACCGGGGGCCGCGTGCGCGTAGGTCCCCGCTTTCAAGATGACAAATATCAGCTCTCTGTTTCTTACGCTTTTCAGCGGGTCACGGTTGCTAATGTGGAGGACCAATTTCTCGCCTCTCTTCCGCCGGGCACCAGCGATTCTTCTTCTATCGGCATTGAGTTCGCCCGCGACACCCGGGATTATGTGTGGGACCCCACTCGAGGATCCAAGCACGCGATCAGCTACGAACTTTCGGGAGGGCCCCTCTCGGGGGATATCCACTTTTTTCGTCCCGGCCTTTCCAACAACTTGAACTTTAAACTCTTTTCGATAGGAGATTATCCCTTCGTTTTGTCTTTCACTCATCGATTCGGTTTTGTGCAACAATTTGGCCGCACCGACTCTATCCCGGTATTTGAGAGATACTTCATGGGAGGACAAGACACCATCCGAGGCTATAACGCCACCGGCCAAATCGGTCCCTCTTTCGGAGGCAAGGTGTACGATGTGGTCAACGTGGAATATAAATTTCCTTTGGCACGAGAAAGGCGCCGCACCATCGTTCAAGGTGCTTTTTTCTTTGACATCGGAAACTCTTGGGATAATTTCCGATCCACCACATTGCAAATTGGATCCCGCGAGGACCAACTCAAAACGGGGGCGGGATTTGGAATTCGCTTTGTCACCCCGGCGTTTCCCATCCGTTTGGACTGGGGATATGGATTCAATCATAAATCAGGAGAGCAGCAAGCTCAAATCTACTTTACCCTGGGAAATATAGGATTCTAAATGGAAAAGATCGAAGCCAGAAATCCAAAAATCGAAATTAAGAAGTTTCTGAAATTTCGTGCTTCGTGCTTCGTGCTTCCGGTTTTTGTGATTACGGTACTTCTCACTTTCTGCCCACAAAAACCGTCAGCCCTTGAGATTTCCCTGGAAGAAAACAAGGGAGAGCGCGGCGGCGTGGGATATGTGGACATTCAACGCGTATTCAAGGTGCACCCTGAAACCCAGCGGGCCAAAGAAGAATTTGAAATGGAAATCCGCAAAAGGGAAGAGGGCCTGAATCAGAAGAAAGCAGAAATTTTGGGGATGCGGGCGGAGCTGGCCAGGTTGAAACAAGAAAGAGAGTTCGCCTCCAGGTTGCCCCTGCATATTCCGGAGGCTTCGCGGGGCCGACCCCAAGCCTCCTCGGCCCCCATCTCCACTCCCACACAAAACTCCGCCTCTCCAACAGTATCTCCTTCTACCCAAACTCTGCTCCAGCTTCCTGGGGTGGGAGGCGTCCCTGTGGTCTCAGTTTCCTCTGCGGGGCCCACGGCCGGCGTTACCGTGCCCGCCATTAATTTGGAGGACCTGGATTACAAGATCGCCCAAAAAACCGCGGACATTAAAGCCAAAGAACAAGAGCTGAGGGCTTACCAAAAACAAGTTGAGAAAGATCTTCTGGATTTGGAAAACCGCAAAAGCCAAATTATTTTAGGGCGTATCTACCAGGCGGTGAGGGAAGTCGCCCAGTCAGAAGGGGTGAGTATTGTGATTGATAAAAAATCCATCTTATACGGCCAGACCGGGGTGGATCTTACAGAAAAATTATTGAAAAAGTTGCAAAGACAGGGGTTGTGACCTGACAGATCCCTTATGAAATTAACCTTAAAAGAAATCGCTTCTTGGGTGTCCGGAGAACTGAAAAGTTCAACGAATATAGTCATTCACGGTGTGGCGGGACTGGAATTGGCCACCTCCAAAGAACTCAGCTACCTGGGGAATGTTAAGTACATCGATCTTTTGAAAACGACTCAGGCGGGCTGCGTTCTTCTTCCCTTGGAATTTAAGTCCCGACCAGATTTGGGGTACTCTGGGCCGGTCATTTATGTCCCCAACACCCAGTGGGCCTTTGTTCAAATCCTGCGCGGAATAGAAAAGGAGTACAAACCCAAACACCCCAGAGGCACTCCTCATCCCACCGCTTTCATACATCCCACCGCAAAGTTAGGAAAACATTCTTCCGTGGGCGCGGGCTGCGTGGTGGAAGAAGGAGCCGAGATAGGGGATTTCAGCGTGTTGTACCCCCAGGCTTATGTCGGGCACCACGCTAAAATAGGCAAGCACTGCCTGATCTATCCTCAAGTGGTGCTCCGAGAAAATTGCGAACTGGGAGATCGTGTGATCGTCCATGCCGGCACGGTGATAGGCTCTGATGGTTATGGCTATCTCCTCCAGAATGGAAAACATGAAAAGATCCCTCAGATCGGCCGAGTGGTGATTGAAGAAGAGGTGGAGATCGGAGCCAATACGACCATTGACCGTGCCACCACGGGGGAAACACGCATCGGCGCCGGCACGAAAATAGATAATCTGGTCCAAATCGCTCACAACGTCAAGGTGGGAAAAAATTGCCTGATTATTTCTCAGGTGGGAGTGGCCGGGTCTTCTGAGTTGGGAGATTCTGTTGTTTTAGCGGGACAGGTAGGCGTCGCAGACCACGCGAAACTGGGAAATCGAGTGGTGGTCGGTGCTCAATCAGGAGCTATGGGGAACGTCCCGGATGGCGCGATTCTCTTTGGTTCTCCCGCCAGACCTCATCGTGAAGCGATGCGCCTCCATGCTCTTTTGGGAAAACTGCCAGAGATGTATGAAACACTAAAGAAGTTAACACAAGAGCGAAGAGCGAAGAGCGAAATATGAAGAAACCCAATTTTCAAGCTTCGGGCTTTGGTCTTCGATCTTTTCAGACCACCATCGGAGAGGAAGTCTCCTTGGAAGGTGTGGGCTTGCATGGAGGAACCAAAGTTCGCCTCGCCTTCCGCCCTGCTCCCGCGAATGTCGGAATTCGGTTCTTACGTGTCGATCTTCCCGGGCAGCCCATGATCCCGGCCAATATTGATTTCATCTCCACAACTCTGCGAGGAACCACCCTGGAGCTGGGAGAGGTAAAAGTTCACACGGTGGAACATCTCCTCTCCGCGGCGGCTGGGTTGGGCATAGACAACTTGGACATAGCGCTTGACGCCGGCGAGCCCCCGGCCATGGACGGATCGGCCTTGCCCTTTACGCAGGCGCTTCTCAAGGCTGGTTTAAGAGAATGGAAGGACCATCCCCGACGATACCTTCAGTTCATGGAGGAAGTGCGTTACGAGTCCGAAAACAGTCTGTACCGCATCTCGCCTGCTTCGCGTTTCGAAATTTGCGTCGTCTATCAAAACGCGCACCCGCTAGTAGGGTCCCAGCGTTTCGAGACGGTCCCTGACCCGGACCGCTACCTCTCTGAGGTGGCGGCGGCCCGAACGTTCTGCTTTGAGGAAGAGATTCCTTGGCTTCGAAATCAAGGTCTCGGACGGGGAGGCTCTCTGGACAACACGGTGGTGATCGGTAAAGACAAAATTCAGTGCCGTCCGCAGGGGCTGCGTTTTTCCAACGAATTTGTCCGCCATAAACTACTGGACTTGATGGGGGATTTAGCCCTGCTGGGAAGAGGGTTCCGCGCGGTTCGCCTCGAGGCGACTCGTCCGGGTCATAAGCACAATATCGCTTTCGCCAAAATGTTGGCCGCCGCCGCGCAAAAAGCACGTGCGGTGGCAGTGAAAAACTGACGACTTTCAGGAGGCCAAGAAGATGGAAACACAAACATCCGTAAAGACATTGGAACTCGCCGATATCCAGGCCGTCATTCCTCATCGATATCCTTTTCTCTTGGTGGATAGAGTGGAAATTCTGCAGGAAGATAAAAAAGCGGTGGGGACTAAGTGTGTCACCGGCAATGAAGAGTTCTTTCAGGGACATTTTCCGGGACATCCCATCATGCCGGGAGTCCTCATCGTAGAGGCATTGGCCCAAACGGCCTGCGTATTGATGTTCGTCAAACCTGAATTCAAGGGAAAAATCGCTTATTTTCTGGGTATTGAAGAAGCCAAATTTCGCCAGCCCGTGAAACCGGGCCAGGTGTTGAAGCTTCAGGTGGAGGTGCTGCGTATGGGTTCTCGCGCCGGGAAGGTGAAGGCCGAGGCTTACGTGCAGGACACGTTGGTCACGGAAGGAATCCTTTCCTTCGCCATCGTAGACAAATAAATTAAGCGAACATGACACGAATGACCACGCGAACAAACGCAAATAACTATGGAGATTTTTATTCGCATTCATTCGCATATAAATTCGCGCCCCATTCGCTTGAGAGGTCTTTATGACAAAGATACACCCGACCGCGATCATTCATTCCTCCGCTCAGTTGGCAGAGGGAGTAGAGGTGGGTCCTTACACGCTGATCGGAGAGGACGTGGTGATCGGTCCGAACACCTGGCTGGGCCCTCACTGTGTCGTCGAACACGCCCGCATCGGGCGCGACAATAAAATTCATGCCGGGGCCTGTCTGGGAACTCCTCCCCAAGATTTTAAATACAACGGAGAACCCACCCTGTTGATCTTGGGCGACAAAAACATTGTTCGAGAATACGTCACCCTCAACCGCGGCACCACCACCGGGAAAACAGTGATCGGCAACGAGTGTATGTTCATGGCTTATTCCCACGTGGGACACGACTGCCGAGTGGGCAATGGGCTGGTGTTGGTCAATTCCGCCGCCTTGGCGGGCCACGTGGAGGTGGGAGACAACACGATTATCGGAGGAATGGCGGGTATTCATCAATTCGCCCGCATCGGTTCTCTGGTGATGCTTGGGGCGGGAGCCATGGCGGGATTGGATATTCCTCCTTTCTGCACCGCTCAGGGAGATCGCGCTAAAATCGTAGGACTCAATCTCATTGGGATGCGCCGCGCCGGTATTGGGCGAGAAGGAGTCTCCTCCGTCAAAGAGGCCTTCAAGACCCTTTTTTCCTCAGGCTGGACCATGAAAGAAGCCGTTGAAAAATTAAAATCGGAACCCATGACAAGCCAAGTGGCTTTGATGGTGGATTTTATTGAAAAAACGAAACGCGGCATCACGGGACTGAGAAAGTCTGTGCCGGAAGAAGAGGAAGAGCCGGTATCTGTATAACAGGGGTTAGGGTTTGCCTGCCTGCCGCCTGCCCGCCGGAGAGGAGGGGCGAGGCAGGGGGGTTAGGGGTTAGGAGATACCATGAATTGGAACAAAAACCAAGAAAGAATTATTAACTCTTTTACCAACCTCCAATCCCCAGTCCCCAACCCCGCGCAGCAGCGCATCGGTCTTATAGCAGGCGGTGGTCGCTTCCCTATCTTATTTGCCCAAGAAGCCAAGCGGATGGGCAGAAAGGTGGTGGCCATCGGAATTAAAGGCGTCACCAGTCCCGATTTAGAAGGAGAAGTGGAAAAAATTCAGTGTTTTCGGCTGGGTCAACTCACCAAACCCATCGCCTTTTTACGCGAGTTCGGGGTGGCCCAGGCCGTGATGGCGGGAAAGGTTCAACATGGTTCTCTGTTTGGAGGAATCTTGCCCGATGCCAGAGCCTTTAAAATTTTGGCGCGGCTCAAAGACCGCAGAACCGACTCCATTTTGGGAGAAATTGCGGAAGAATTCGCCAAGGAAGGCATTCAACTTCTAAGCTCCGCCACATTCCTGTCGCACCTTATTCCCCATAAGGGAGTTTTAACGGGGCGCAAGCCTACCGCGACGGAGAAAGAGGATATCAAGCTGGGTTGGCGGGTGGCAAAAAATCTATCCGGACTGGACGTGGGTCAGACGGTGGTGGTCAAGGAAGGAACCGTGGTGGCCGTAGAGGGAATGGAGGGAACCGACGCGTGTATCCTCCGGGCCAGCGAGATAGTTGCGCAATACGCAATACGCAATACGCAATACGTGAAAAAAAACGAAGATCTACAAAACACCAATCGCTTATCGCGAATCTCGAATCGCGATCTTGTAGTCGTCAAGGTCGCCAAGCCTAAACAAGATTTTCGATTTGACCTGCCGGTGTTGGGAGCAGATACCATCGAGACTCTGCGCCGAGCGGAGGTTCGAGTGGTGGCGATCGAAGCGGGAAAATCATTAATTTTGGATCAGGATCACTTTATCAAAGAAGCGAATGAACTGGGCACAACTGTTGTTGCCATAGAGGGAGAGGAAATATCATGAGCACTCAATCACAAGTCCATCAAAACGGATCGAAGAACGGAACGGGTCGAATCAGGGTTGGGGTTATTGGGGCCGGAAAAATCGGCTCCCATCACGCTCGCATTCTGTCCCGAATGCCGGAGGTGGAACTGGTAGGGGTTTGCGATTCCAACTTGTGGAGAGCTCAGATGGTGGCTTGGAGATTTAAATCCGTCGCCCACCGCAATTACCAAGATCTTTTGTCCCAAGTGCAAGCCGTGATCGTCGCGGTTCCCACAGAGCTGCATGCCGAAATTGGCTTGGCCGCTTTGGACCGCGAGATTCACTGCTTGATCGAAAAACCTCTGGCAACCTCGGTGGAAGAAGCTAAATCTCTTCTACAAGCTTCGGAGCAAAAGCGGGCCGTTCTTCAGGTGGGTCACGTGGAACGATTCAACCCCGCGGTTTTGGAGGCGGTGCGCCACATCAAGGACCCGCGGTTTATCACCGTAGAAAGACTGGGCCCCTATGATCCGCGCGCGTCCTCTATTGGAGTGGTCATGGATCTCATGATTCATGACTTGGACATTCTTCTGACCCTGATCGATTCTGAAGTGGAAAGTCTGGAAGCCATCGGGGCCAGTCTCTTGTCGGCCCATGAAGACATTGCCAATGTTCGCCTGCGGTTTAAGTCAGGCTGCATCGCAGACCTGACCGCCAGCCGCATCTCTTTGGAAAAGTCCCGCAAAATCAGGATTTTCCAGAAAGAGAGCTATCTTTCCCTGGATTATGTAAGCGCCAAGCTGAAGATCTGCCGCAAGAAAAATCCTGTCATTAAAAGTCTTAAGGATGTGGAAGTGCTGTACCCCAACTTGGAGAAAGTAGAACCACTCAAAGCCGAGCTAGCTCACTTCATTCAGTGCATCCAGCAAAACATAAAACCCTGGCCGTGTGCGGAATCAGGCTTTTTGTCCTTAAAACTGGCGCTCAAGATCATCGAGGAACTTCAGCTTCATGAACTATCTCAGCAAGACCCCAAGGACCCGGGGCTCCTCACCTCACTTTCTTCCTATTTTTCCGGAAGACCTGGGGCAAAAGAAGCATGACACCAAAAAATATTTTGATCGTTGCGGGAGATACTTCCGGAGATTTACACGGAGCGCATCTCATTCAAGAACTAAAGCGGTTGTCTCCCGAACTCCACATTGCGGCCATGGGCGGCAAGCATATGGAGCGGGAGAGCGACCGATTTCTTTTTGATCTAGTGGCCCTGGGGGCGGCCGGTTTTTCGGAACCCATCAAACGGTTTTTTGTCTGGTCGCGGCTCTTGAACTTGGCTCGCCGTTATCTCGACGATAAAAAACCCAGCGGCTTGGTGACCATTGATTTTTATGGATTCAACCACCAAGTGTTGGGGTTGGCAAGGCATCGAAAAATTCCCACTTTCTACTACATCAGCCCTCAGGTGTGGGCAAGCCGCCCGGGCCGCGTACAGCACCTCGCCAAGCTGCTGGAGCACATGATCGTAATCTTTCCTTTTGAGGCCGATATCTACCGACAAGCCGGGATTCCCTGCACTTTTGTCGGACACCCGCTTCTGGATATCCTGCCGGAACCGCGCCCAAGCCCATCCCTCATCCCTCATCCCTCATCCCCTCTTAAAATTGGCATTCTCCCGGGAAGCCGCCCCCAAGAAGTAAACCGCCACATGCCCTTGTTCTTGGAAACGTTCAAGAAAATACAGAAGGAGATTCCTTCGGCTCAAGCAGAAATATTTGCGGCCCCCCAAATCTCGGATGAGAGCCTCAAGCCCTATCTTAAAAACGGGTGGGGGCATCTGACCGTTGTTCGTGAATCCAACTATCAAAAACGCGCGGATCTGGATTTTGCCTTGACCTCTTCGGGCACCGCCACCTTGGAAAATGCTCTTCTGGGAATTCCCATGACCGTGGCTTATAAAATGCCTTGGTTCACTTACTGGATCGCCAAATCCATTATTCGGGTTCCCCATATTGCCATGGCCAACATTCTGGCCGGCCATCGCCTAGTCCCCGAGCTAATTCAGTCGGAGGCGGTGCCGGAACGAGTGTTAGAAGAGAGCCTGCACCAACTCAAAGACCGAAATAATTTGGCCAACCTGAGGAAAAATTTGTTGGGGCTGAGGAAAAGCCTGGGGGCTCCGGGAGCTTCCCGAAGAGCGGCCGAAGTCATTTTGGCAGGACTGAAATGAATGTTTTATCTCGTCTTCTCCCTTATCTAAAACCCTACCGGGGCCGGTTCATTCAGGCCGCGACCGCCATGCTTTTGGTGGCAGTCCTCAACGGCACCTCTGTTTGGTTGCTCAAGCCCGTGGTGGACTATGTCTTCATCCACAAGGACCCGCGGATGCTCACGATCGTGGTGGTCCTTATCCCTTCTCTGTTCCTGCTAAAAATGATTTTGTCCTACATTCAGGCTTCTCTCATGAGTTTTATGGGGCAACGCATCACCCAAGAACTCCGAGAATCTTTGTTCAGACACCTGCATGATCTCTCCATGGACTTTTTTTGGAAACGCCGCTCCGGAGAGATTCTGTCCCGCGTCACCAACGACCTCAACACCCTGCAATCAGGGCTTCAATTTACCCCGCTCTATATCATCCGCGATTCCCTCACGGTCGTAGTGTTGCTGTGTGTTCTTTTTTACGTTCACTGGAAATTTGCCTTGATCGCTCTCACCGCCATTCCTATTGCTGCCACCGTCCTGTACATCCTGGGAAAGAAAATGCGGGACTCCAGCTCCAAAAGCCAACAAATCATGGGGGAGATTTACCACCGTTTTCAAGAAAGCCTGCAGGGAATGCTTGTGGTCAAAGCCTTCAACTATGAGCAGGGCGCCATCCGAAAATTTAATGAGGAGAGTTCTTCTTTCTTCAACCAGATGATGCGGTATCTTCGGGCGGCCGCTCTTTCAGGACCCCTGATGGAGTTCTTGGGAAGTTTCGTGCTCACCTCGTTGGTGCTGTATGGGGGCAGGGAGATCATTCGGGAACAGATGACCCCGGGTGCCTTTTTTGCTTTTTTAGGAAGTTTTTTTGCCGCCTACGAACCCATCAAAAATCTGGCGCGCCTCAACTCCACCATTCAGATGTCGGCCGCTTCCACCGAACGCATCTTCCAGATCTTAGATGAAAAACCTTCAGTCCAGGAAAAACCCGCACCCCTTCCCTTTCGTCGTCCCTCCCAAGGTATCCAGTTTAAAAATATCTCCCTGCGCTATCCCGAACGCGACAGTTTGGCCCTTAAAAACATTCAACTTCACATCGCTCCCGGGGAAGTGGTGGGCGTGGCAGGACCAAGCGGCTCCGGCAAAACCACCCTGGTACATTTACTGCTGCGCCTATTTGATCCTTCTCGGGGCCAGATTTTAGTGGACGGAATCGACCTCCGAGACTTTTCCATCACCTCTGTGCGTGAGCACATCGGCTTGGTGACCCAAGATACCTTGTTGTTCAATGATACGGTGTTGGGCAACGTGGCGCTGGGCAAACCCGAAGCCACCGAAACAGAAATTCTCGCGGCCCTCCGTGCGGCAGATGCCGAATCCTTTGTCAGCCAACTTCCTCAAGGCGTCCTGACCCCTTTAGGAGATCGGGGGGTTCGGCTTTCGGGAGGACAGCGTCAACGCATCGCCATCGCGCGGGCCATTCTCAAAAACCCCGCTATTTTGGTTTTAGATGAGGCCACCTCCAATTTAGACACCGCCAGCGAACGCAGCGTCCAAACAGCCCTGGAGAATCTCTATCGGGGACGAACGGTATTGGTGATTGCCCATCGGCTTTCTACGTTGCAAAACGCGGATAAGATTTTTGTCCTCCACTCCGGGGAACTGGTGGAATCGGGCAGCCACACGGAGCTCTTGGCCAAAGGGGGCCTCTACTCCAGGCTCTACGAACTACAAAAACTTGAACCGCCCCCCCACCCTTCCCTCCCCCTCGAGGGGGGAGGACTAAGGTGGGGGTGAGCCTCCTATGGATCTTAAAGAACTCTGCAAAAAATTTAAAGCTTACGCTCCCCATGTGGACACCTCCCTCCTAGAAAAGGCCTTCCTCTTTTCCGCCAAAGCCCACACCAACCAAAACCGAGCTTCAGGAGAACACTACTTTGTCCACTGTGAGGCGGTGGCGGACACGCTCGTGGAATTTAAACTGGACATGCCCACCATTGCCGCCGGGCTTTTGCACGACGTTTTGGAAGATACCCCCGTGAATGCCGAAACCCTTCGGCGGGAATTTGGTGAAGAAATTACCTGTCTGGTAGAAGGGGTGACCAAGCTCGACGCCCTCCAGTTCTCCTCCCAAGATCAAGCTCAAGCAGAAAACTGGAGAAAAATGCTTCTGGCAACCGCTCAAGACATCCGAGTCATTCTCATCAAGCTGGCGGACCGGTTGCACAACATGAAGACCCTCAATTTTCTCGATCGTGACCATCAACTGCGTATTGCCCATGAAACAATCTCGCTCTACGCTCCTTTAGCTCACCGCCTGGGGATGTTTGAGCTCAAGAGCGAGCTCGAAGACTTGGCCTTTCAATTCCTTCATCCCAAGGAGTACCAAGAACTTTCTACAAAAATTCTAGCTCAGATGGCTGGCCGCCAAGCCGCCCTTAACTCTTTTAAAAAAACCTTGGAAGAACATCTCAAGTCCTCCGGTATCCCCTACCGTCTTCTATCCCGCACTAAAAGCTTGTACTCCATCTACGAGAAGATGAACCGCCAGAACAAACCCTTTGAAGAAATCCAAGATGCTCTGGGGGTGCGCATCATCGCCGACACCCTGGCCGACTGTTATGCTATTTTGGGTATTGTTCATGCCGTCTTCAAGCCAGTCGCGGGAAGTTTCACCGATTATATTTCGATTCCTAAAATGAACCTCTACCAAAGTCTTCACACCACCGTCGTCGCTGCCACGGGGGATCTCACGGAAGTTCAGATTCGGACCGAAGACATGCACCGGACGGCCGAGTATGGGATCGCCGCGCACTGGAAATACAAGAGCGGGGAAAAGGACAAAGAAAACCCTCACCTGGAGGAGAAACTTAACTGGTTAAGGCAGTGGATAGAGTGGCTTCAGGACCTCAAAAGCCCGCGGGAATTTTTGGAGAGTCTCAAAACAGATTTAGAGCTAAACCAGGTTTTTGTGTTCACCCCCAGGGGGGATGTGAAGGCGCTCCCGGCCGGAGCCACGCCCATCGATTTTGCTTTTGCGGTGCACACTGACATCGGATACACCTGCGTGGGGGCCAAGGTAAACAACAAAATGATGAAGTTGGACCACGTCTTAAAAAGCGGGGATGTATGCGATATCTTGACCCGAAAAGGAAGTGTCCCCAAAAAGGATTGGCTTTTGATCGTCAAAACCGCTCGCGCCCGCTCTAAAATCCGGCATTACCTAAGAGAAAAAGGGGTTGTTACCTAAATCTTATCGATTATTCCCTTTTGAAATAGGTGCGGATTTTTCTCAAGAAGCGGCCTAATTTTCTCTATAATAACCCTCAACTCCTGCTCAACGTGGAGTTTATTAAATACACGGTAAAGTGCGCGAGACTGTTCAGGACTGAATGTAACGGCTTTAGTAAGTACCGAACCGCCCTGAACTTCTTTTTCACGCTGATAAAGTAGATGCGCTGGACCTTGTCCCACTATCCAGTGAAGCCCATGCCTTTCCATGGTTTCAATAATGACGTAAGCACGCTTCATTTGATACGGAGTCCCATTTTTAACCATTTGTTGGGCAACCTCTCTTGCGTGTGGCGTTAATGTGCTCAACTGTTGAATCTGCTCCGTCGTAAGTATCGGCTGAGACTTAGCCTTCTCATCAGAGGGTTGGGTGCTGGCCCTGTACGCCACAGTCAATACAAGAAGCAATCCCAACCATCCTGTCCATTTTTTACTCATGAGTTTGACCTCCGCACGAAGAATGTTTTGAAACTCGCTTAAGTATATCCCCCCCTGTAGAAATTTCAAGGGCCCTTCCAGAACTTTCCCAATTCACTCCTCCCCCTTTTCTGAAAGCGGGGGTCAAGCAGGGAAGTTAAGCAGTGCTTTCAGAAAAGCTCGTCAAGTTCTGGCCCTTGATTATTTGGCATTTTAATGGTATAATTATGGTGAATAACTGGTAATATATTGGAGTGGTGCCATGCCAACCATAACCCCTGATATTTTCTCTACTGTGCCTCAAAGGGACTACCTCTCCCTCTTTGAGGGAAACCGCCCCAACTGTCAGCGCATCGTCAGGTTCCTTGGACTTAGAAATGAGGAGGTCGCCAAAGCTACTGGACTACCCTTTGGTTCCATCCGGTATGATGAGAAGATGCCTGTCGATCTCATAGAACGTATCCGGGAGTGGGGGACTTTGTTGAACCTGGTTGCAGAGTTTTTCCAAGGTGACTCACAGAAGACCTCGCTTTGGTTTGCCATGCCCAATCCTCTTCTGGGAGATGTTGCTCCCAGGGACATGATCCGCTCCGGCAGAGACAAAAAGCTTTTTAAATTTGTCGTAACTGCTCTCTCTGAAAACAAGCCTACCGTTCCAGCGTCTCCCGAATTTCCAATCTCCGTTAGGCATGGACCCGACATTGGTGAAAAGGTCGCCAAAGAGGTTTTTTGGGATTACGAAGTTGATCTACAGGAAATGAAAAGACTCCTGCAGAATAAACGTCCTGAGAAGCGGCTGTGGGTAATAGGCCGTATCCTGAAATACGCCCGGTGGGAAGATGTCCGACAGCTTCTTACAACCAAAGACATTGAAGAGGCTTTGCCCAAGGTGGACCTTCCGGAAGTAAAGCGCAGAATGCTGGAAAACGCCCTGGAGGTCTGGCGACATGGGAAATAAGGTTCTCACTCCGCTTCAAGAAAGAATCCTGGGTTTTCTCGTTAAAAACCGCCTGCCGGAACAGGGTTATTTCCTCACGGGGGGCACAGCACTCGCGGCTTTCTATTTCCAACACCGCCTATCCGATGACCTCGATTTCTTTACCAGAAAGCAAGAATCCTTGGAGGAGGATTTTAAGATTCAAAGAAACACATTGGCTTCCGCGGGTTTCTCCGTTTCCGTCCGCCATGTTTCATCCGATGGCATGGTTTTGTTCGTGGATGGGATGAAGGTGGAGTTTCATCGGGACGTGCCTGTCCGGATGGCTCCGGAAAAAACCTTCGACAATCTGGTGGTGGATTCTTTGGAAGATATTTCCGTCAATAAAGTGTGCGCCATCGCCGGACGTCCCATGGCGGAGTCCAAGGACTTCTGCGATCTGTATTTTATTCTCAAAGGGTCTGAATATAAATTGGAATACCTTCTGGGGCGCGCCAAGGAAAAGGAGGCTCTTTTTGATGGCGAGGATGGCGTTATGGTCTTTGCCAATAGACTCTTGGAGGTTAAGAAATTAGAAAAGCTTCCCAAGATGCTAAAGCCGCTCTCGTTGGAGAATCTCCGCCAATTTTTTATGCCCAAAGCGGAGGACATCATTCGTCGTCTGCGTCCCAGGTAAAGGGCGGAAGGATTGTTACTTAATCCTTTTGGGCTGGCGGGAAAACTCCTTTTCCAATTCCCGCATCCACTCTAACAAGGCATGGCCTTCCGGGCCGTCGCCGCGCCTCTCCTGCAAGTATCGGATCAGTTCTTTGCGCATGACCTCCAGAGGCACCCACCCTTCCAGAACCATATAAGACACCGCCTCCGTGTCGTTGGGGCGAAGATAGCGATATTCGTGTTTCTCCAGCCATTTTTCCGGCACTGCGGATCGGCGCACCCACACCATATCCCGCTCATCCCAATACACCAACGCCCAGTCCTGCCGAGACATATAGACCAGATAAAAAGGTCTCTGCAAAATCATCTCCCGACCATCCTCCGAGGTCCTTTGAAAAAGAAAGGAGTTGTCCGGGACGCGCTTTAAAATAGCCGCCTCCACCTTGTGACGCCGCATAAGGATCTGCCACTTTTCGGGGGATCGGACAGCTTCTTGTATCTCCGGGATGAACTCATGAAACAGATATCGGCCATCCACAAATACTTTGTAGCGCGGGTAGAGCTTAAACCCAATATAACCTCCTTCTCCCCAGGCATGGTACAACCGTTTCCCCCCCAAAACACCCGTCTGCTGCGCCAAAAACTCCGTCGCTCCTTGGGCAAACAATTCCGTTTTGAAAAGGCGATCTTTCAACAAGAAGGGCCAAACAAATATTTTGAGATACCCCACCAACAAAAGAAAAAACAAGACCCCTATTCCACGCCATGTTTGTGAGGTCCAAGACTTTGGCTTCAATTGTGGCAGACATTCTAGGGTGTACGGAACCGCGAGCAAACAAAAAATGGCCGTTTGGCGGGAGTGGCTCACGGAGGAGAGCCCAAAGAACAAGAGAGAAAAAAGATGGGGGAATGGTGTCCGGCGCTCCAGAGTGTGGAGTAGCGCCGCCAAAAAACTGCCGAAAAAAACAAACCAATAGGGAACCTGCCAGGGATTATGAAA
Organism: Elusimicrobiota bacterium; assembly: GCA_016205045.1. Lineage (GTDB taxonomy): Bacteria > Elusimicrobiota > Elusimicrobia > JACQJN01 > JACQJN01 > JACQJM01. Next base: position 33,322 of record JACQJM010000102.1, read on the forward strand.
TGTGGCCGGCTTCCATTCCACAATAAATCCTTGAAGAGAGCCTAGATATTTCTGGTGCTGCAACACAATCTCGTAGAGGCGCACCCCATAGGGATTGAGCAGCGTGCCCCCCAAGCCCCACAAAATGGCTTTTCCTATTTCACGAGGCTTGGGAGCGCGCGCCGCGGAAGACCAGCTTACTTTTTGGTGAACCCTCTCTTCCAAAAGAAATCCTAAACCATACAATCCCAGCAGCAATATCCCGAAAATAAAGCCCCCATGAAGATTGGCCCAGAGACAGAACAGAAGTGACAGGAGGATCCATGACCGGCGATCCGGTCTCCATCGTCCCAATCGGAACTTTTCCAATCCCCACAACACCACAACAAAAAAAAGCAATGAGAAATTTTCCGGCCTTACATCCGCACTGGGAACTAAGGCCGCCGATATTAAGAGAAGGGCCAATCCACGCCCCATGAAGCTGATTCCATACTCCTTGAGCAGATTCCTCAAGACCAGCAGAACTCCTCCCAATAATAAAACCCTCAACACAAGAAGTCCTCCCCACCCCCACCCCTGATAAATTCCGTAGTACAGAATCTGAGATAGCCACTCAAAATCAATCCAGGTTTTTCCTTCCATGGTGTAAGAAAGAAAATCGGTGATGGGCCAGGCTTTCTGGGCCACCATGGATTGGGCCGCGCGCAGATGCCAGAAAAGATCGGGGTTCTGGATGGGGCGCAGAAAACAGGTGATCCCCAATAAGACACACACTCCCTCCAAAATCGGAGAGCCCCAGCGATTCAGGAAAATATGCACTCGCCCCGGCTTTTCAAAAAATTTGGCGAGCTGCTTGAGCCTGGGGAGCATCGCCCAACATCCTAAAGCCACCCAGGCATACTCCAGGCTCCAAAATCCGGATGAAAACCAGTAAAATCGGTGCTGAGATAACAGGTGTGTCAGCCCATTGAGCCCCAACCACCCCCAAAGCCATCCTCCTACGGGCAAGCTGGCCTGCTCACTTAAAAGATGTACCCCCAATATAAGGGCGGGCCACATCCAGGCTTGATCTCCGCCATGAGAGTACGGGGCGCCCAAGAGGACTATCCCTGCAGACAGCGCTATCCGAAACGTCATAGAAAGCTTAGAGCGGCTCAGAAGGAAAAGAGTCCCCCAAGATCCCAGGGCAAAAACCCAGCGCAAAACTTCCAAGAAAGCGGGGCCAAGGAACAGCGGGGATCGAGTCAACGCGGTCTGAGCGCTTTTGAGCAGCCACGCTATCTTATACAAACAGACGGCAACGCCTTGATTGTCAAAAAAAACAACACTTCCCCCATGCTGGGAAAGGCTCCGCAAAAATCCACCCCACTCATTCCAGGGATGAATTCCAAAAAGATACGGCACCCCCTGAAGCATAAAAAGCCAGCTCATGCCCAAGGCTTCCTTAAATCTTTTAGAGAACAAAAGGCAGGAAATAACGAACGCAAACCAGGGTGGCGCCATGGCCAGAACTCCCCAGACCCCGCAGGCCCACGGAATTTTTTCCCTCTCCCAAAAGACAAGCCCCACCATGAAACACGCCAGGATCAAAAGCGCCGCGCGGTGGTACAAAATACTGTGAGTGACTCCCGGAAAAGTCACCAAAACCAAGGCCAAAAGAATGCCTCGCCAATCTTCAAAGGGAATGCGTAAAAGACGCAGGGACGCTGCCCAGCAAGTCGCCAGACAGAGAAAAAGCAAAATGTTCCATAGCCAGAAAGCGTGAGAGTAAGAGGCCAGTGCCAGCGGGGCAACCAGCATGAAAAAGGCGGGAGGATATGTGGAACTGTATTCTCGCGAAGCATAGGGATTGGGTTTCCCTAAAAGAGACGCCAGGAAGGATTGGTACGCGTAGGCATCGTAAGGATTCTGCCCGCTTATGTAGAGCCGCGTGGCCCCATAAGCATAAACGAAATCCTCGTGCTTGTTTTGAAACGCATAGAGGAGGGGCAGGAGGAGGATGCTAAAAACAAAAAAACCCACGATCCAAAAAGGAGTTCGAGTCTCGTGCTTTGTTTTGGAATCCAAGGAGAGGGGTTAGACTTTAACCGGTCGGACGGCACGCCCGCTTCGAATACATCGCGTGCAGACGTAGACGGTGCGTGTCGCCCCGTCCACCACTACTTTTTGACGTTGAAGGTTGGGCCGAAATACGCGGCGGACAGCCTTATGGGAGTGACTGTAAGAGTTTCCGGAGACTGGGCCTTTGTCACAGAGGGCACATCGGAATGCCATATTTGTTATTATACAAAATAATCATTCGCCGTGGCATCCGGGTGTGCCGAAAATTTCCGGGCACTTTGCCCAGGGGTCCTGCCTCCCGGTTCGCCCCTCGGCTTCCCTCACTCCACCCATCCCCTGCTAGGGCAGCGAGATGTGGTCCCTGCC
>JACQJM010000002.1 GCA_016205045.1 Elusimicrobiota bacterium
AACCAAAGAAGTGGCAGGAGATCCGCAGTAGTAACGTTTGTTACTACCCCTCAGGCTAAAAAACAGTTAGTGGTGCTTTCTAAGAAATGGGAACGTACTATATCCTGGACAGTTGAGAAAATAATGAGGGATTATCTAAAGTTTCAACACTAGTGCAGTAGGACTAGGGGAGGTCTAGATTTTTGTTAAAAGATCTTGGGAATGGCCGTCCACTTTTACTTTGCGGATGATTTCCCGGATGGAGCCAGAAGGATCGATAATAAATGTGGTTCGTTCAATACCCATATATTTCTTGCCGTACATTGATTTTTCTAGCCATACTCCGTAATCCTCTGTCATTTTTCCCCCCTCGTCTGCCAGAAGAGGAAAAGGCAGGTTATACTTTTTCTTGAATTTAGAATGGGAATCGGTGCTGTCCCGGCTGACGCCCAAGATCGCTGTATTTTTAGATTGAAAGCGTTTGTAGTTGTCCCGGAAGTCGCAGGCTTCCTTGGTGCACCCTGGGGTGTCATCCTTGGGATAGAAGTAAAGCACCAAGGTTTTACCCTTAAAATCTGACAGGGACACTTCTTTGTCAGCGTCATCCTTGAGTTTGAAATCTGGGGCTTTATCGCCGATTTCTAGAGGAGCAGTAGTTTTGTTCATAAAGTTTTAGCCTCACTTTTACATTTTAGGATTTTAGTTGAAGGGGATCAATCCAAAAAAGAAGTAATGTGTTTCGCCACTAACTCAGGTTGGTCTAGAGTAATGTGATGATAGCTTTTCGGAATTTCAGCGCCAGAACTTTGTTTGATTTTTTGCAGAGCCGACTGGAAATCTTCCTGAGACATCACCGTGCTTTTTTCCCCTCTTAATATTAAACAGGGTACGGAAATTTGAGAAAAGAGGTGCTCCAGGGGCTCTATGTTGAGTTGGAAGGCCCGCCAGTCAAATTTCCAGGTCCAAGACCCATCTTTCCTCTTGCGTATGCTTTGTTTGGCTAACATTTGAATAAGATTAGGAGAGGCAGTTGTCCCCCTTGGTTGTAAACGGAATCTTTGTAAGATTTCATATTCGTTGGGATAAATGGGTTGAGGTTGATCTTTTCTCCTCACGAATTTGGTGTGTTCTTCTTTGTTTCGTGAGAGTAAGAAATCCAGTAGCGCTATTTTTTCCAATCTATTGGGATAAAGTTCTGCATAATATAGGCCGACACGGGCTCCCATGGAATGCCCTAGAAGGGTGAAGTGCTCCCACCCCAGTTTTTCTCTAGCAGATTCAATATCGGAAATATAATCTTTTATCTGATAGTGTGGGGGTTCGGCCCACTCACTGTCCCCGTGGCCTCGAAAATCCAGAGCGACCATATGGTATCGCTCTCCTATAAATGGGATGAGGGGATCCCACCAGTGAGTGTGACCTCCCATCCCATGAAGTAGCATCACGGAAGGGCCATTTCCTCCCCAATCGGCCAGATGTAGGTGATGACCAGAGTTTCCCTCTAGGAAGATATCCTGGGGTTTCATCTTTAAGCTATTGTAGTGATTTTCTTCATGGTTTTGCCAGATAGGACTTTTGGTGAAAAAGAGTCTGGGTACAAAGAAGAGGATGTTTTAGGCCTTATGTTCCCCATTGAGATTACTGTATTTTGCTCAAATAAAGGTGCCTTTCTGGAGAGACACCCATGGGATTAAAAGAACTCCATCGCATAGAAAAACCTCGGGAGAGGCTTCAGTCCATGGGCCCGGAGGGTCTAAAGGATGAAGAGCTTTTGGCGATCTTGCTTAGAACTGGCTATTCCGGAAAAAATGTTCTCCAACTTTCCCAAGAACTTTTAAAAAGATATCCTCAAGGAACGTTATTTCATACCAATTTGGAAAGTTTGACTCAGGTGAAGGGGATGCGCGGAACACGGGCGGCCACGGTGGTAGCTGCTTTCGAGTTGGCGCGGCGACTTCAGGGAAATGGCTTCTCAGGGAAACCTGTGCTGGATTCCCCCTCCAAAGTTCTGGATCAGCTCACCTTTCTAAGAAATCGTAAAAAAGAGCATTTGATTGCCCTTTACTTAACGGCCCGGCATCAACTCATTGAACAAGAGGTCGTCTCCATCGGCACACTTTCGAGCAGTTTGGTGCACCCCAGGGAAGTTTTTGCTCCTGCGGTGGAGCATCGAGCCGCCGCGGTGGTGGTGGCCCATAATCATCCCTCCGGAGACCCTCAACCTTCTTCTGAAGACCGCGAGGTAACGTCACGACTGGTGCAGGCGGGGCGACTTTTGGGGATAGATTTTTTGGATCATTTAGTCGTGACCGAAAATAGCTACTTCAGTTTTAAAGAAAAAGGCCTTATAAAAGACAGGGGCTAGGGGCTGCCTGCCTGCCGCATGCCCGCCGGAGAGGAGGGGCGAGGCAGGGGGGTTAGGGATTAGTGAATTGAGGAATATCCTTTTTAGAATTTCACTGCTCACTGCTTACGGCTTACTGCTTACGGCCTTTATAGGTTGTGGTCGATTGGCTTTTTGGCAAGCGCAAACTTTAGAGAAACAGGGGCGCTGGCTGGAAGCGATCCAGGCCTATGATTCTTTTTATCAAAAATACCCCGAGCACGTTCGGACGCCTCAAGCCTTATACCAAGCGGGTAGGATTTATATGAGTTCTCTGGGACTTTGTGAAAAAGCTTCTCCTTTTTTCGAAAGAACCATCCGTCTATTTCCTCAAAAACAACCCTGGGTTCAACTTTCTCGGGAGGCGTTGTTCCAGTGCCCCGATTATTTTCCTCTAGATTCGGGCATGAAATGGGTATATGTCGATTCACAAACTGGCGGACGAAACATGCGTCAGGAGGTGGAATCTTGGGTGGAGAGCAAAACACTCCGTACCATGCTGAAGGGACAATATTATGCCGGCAAAAAACGCTTTAAGGAATACGCTAAAGAGTACCGCAGAGAGGATTGGGAAGTGCGAGAATCAGATGTGGGCGGCAAGAGCAACATTTATCGCGTGATACTGAAATATCCTTTCAAGTCGGGGATGGAGTGGGTGGCGCGTTCAGGTTCAAGGGAAACACATTACAAGGTGATCGAGGACCATGTTGAGGTGGAGGTGAGAGCGGGAAAATTCGCTCATTGTTTAAAGATTAAGGAACAAGTCACGGGGTATCCCTCTTGGAAATATGATTATTATGCTCCTGGCGTAGGAAGAGTGTTGACCACGGTAGGAGGTCCTAATTATGAACACCGAAACACCGAATTGCTTTCTTATAGTGTTTCTAAGGTACAGTCATGAGACCTCTTTCCCATTCTTCTATTTCTATGTATTTGGAATGTCCCCAGAAGTATAAGTTCAAGTACATCGATAAGATTCCCGAAAAGCCCAAATATTTTTTCTCCTTTGGACAGAGTGTGCACTCCGCATTGGAATTTTTCTATGGCGTGCCCGCTTTGCCCGCGCCTAGTTTGGAAGAAGTTTTAGAAAACTACCAGAAAAACTGGAAAAAAGAGGGCTATAAAGACGCCCATCAGGAACGGGAATATTTTGAGGAAGGGAAGAAAATTCTAGTGCGCTTTTATGAAAAACATATTCAGGATTTTAAACCGCCCTTCTTTGCCGAATATAGCTTTACCTTTGAGGTGGATGGAGTCCCTGTCACGGGAAAAGTGGATCGAATCGATAAATTGGAGAACAATAAGATCGCCATTGTGGATTACAAAACGGGTAAAGCTTTTGATCTTTCTCGAGTGAAAGAGGATTCTCAGTTAACCATGTACCAAATGGCGACGGAAGAGCTTCTGGGGTTTAAGGTGGACCATCTCACTTTTTATCATCTGCCCAGCCTTACCCCTCTGACTGTTTTTCCTCACTCTCTAGAACAGGTAAACAGTTTGAGGAAGAGAATTGTCCAGGTGGCTGAGTCCATCCAAGCAGAAAAGTTTGATCCCAAACCGGAAGAGAGAAAATGTAATTGGTGTGATTTTAAACCCCTTTGTCCTATCTTTAAGCACCTATACGCTTCTTCAACCGCTGAGCCTGGATCGGATTTTCAAAAACTGCCCACCCCAAGCCTATTTCCGGATTTCTAAGTGGATTTTATACTGAGGTCTTTGGGAAATATTTTTTTCAGATTGTTGTTTGACTTGCATGTGGAAGGAGAGGCGCAAGTCCCTGAAAAGGGTGCGGTGATCCTGGCTTCCAATCATCCTACGTATCTAGATCCGGCGTTTATTATGGTGAAGCTGCGTAGGCCTGTAAGATTCTTGGCTTGGGAGAGGCCTTTCCGAGTGCCGGTCTTGGGCTTGCTCATGAAACGTTATGGAGCTATCCCGGTAAATATTGATAGGCCGGGAAGAGCTTCTTTTGAGGCGGCTGCCAAAGTGTTGAGGTCCGGAGAAGTGTTTGGAATATTCCCGGAGGGAGGGCGATCTCATTTTGGAACCATGAACCCTTTAAAATCTGGCGTGGCCCGATTGGCCATGATGACGGGAGCACCGATTATTCCCATCACGATCCGCGGAGGTCATCGTGTTTGGCATAAGGATCAACTTTTTCCAAGGCCGGGTCCGGTCTCGGTTCAGTTCCATCCTCCCATGATCTTAGAATCTAAAAAATTATCATCTCATCATCGTCGTTCTCAATCTCTTGTCATGGGCGCTCCCACAGCGATAGAGACTGCGGAGAACGCAAGAGATAAGGAGTATGAACGGGATATCGTAGACAAGCTGGTAAAAACGATCAACCAAAGTCTTCTTCCTTCCGTGCGGGCTGAGCACAAAGAAGATAGAGTTTATCAGGAAGCGGATGTGCCTGTGGGATGGAATCCAGAGCTGCTTCCCTATTTATCGTTTATTATTGCATGGCTTTTGTTGCCTCGGTTTCGTCAGATTGTTTCTCCCGCTCTTCTGGGATGGTTGACGCTCTATGCAGGATATCTTCTTGTCCATCGCACGGTCCGGTTGAACACCCCCTGGACTTTGGCATTGCGTCAATTATCTCCATGGATCGTGTACCTAGGAATTCTTTTTTCTACCCTGCTATCCAGGGATCATATTGGGCTTGCGGTAGTGTTTCTTTTGATCTGTCTTTGGTACCAAACGTTTCGGTTTTATTCGTACCGGAAGTTTAGAAAGTGGGGTTTAGTTTTGGCATACTTAATATGGACTGCCTCCTGGCTCTAGATCAAGGAAGTTCCAGTTCCCGCGCTCTGTCCATTGACACGAAAGGGAGAGTTGTTTTTTCTTTATCTTCCCCCCTAAATACTTATCAACCCAAAATGGGTTGGATGGAGCATCACGGTCGCGAGATTTTATCCGGTTCTAAACGAGTTTTGGAACGAGCTTTAGCGCATCTTTCCCCTCGTGACGAGGTTTTAGGCTTAGGCCTGGCCACCCAAAGATCCACCGTGGTGTTTTGGGATGCCGTTACGGGGGAGGTCGTGTGCCCCGTCATCAGTTGGCAAGATGGAAGAGCTGCGGAGCTTTTGGAACATTTTCCTTTATCTCAAGAGGAGGTTCACCAGAAAACGGGATTGTATTTAACCCCGTACTATTCCGCTCCCAAGATCCAGTGGGCCCTCCAACATTCGGCGCCTGTGAAAAAATTGTTGGATCATGGGCGTTTACGCATAGGCCCCATTTCCACTTATTTGATTTGGCACTTGACGCAGGGAGATATCTTTGGCGTGGAGCCTACCCTGGCACAAAGAATGCTCCTGTTTAATCTGGAATCGGCTACTTGGGATGATCAACTTCTAAAAGCGTTTGGCGTTCCTAAGGAGTGTCTGCCCGAAATCCGATGCAGTTTAGGTTTCTGGGGCACTTTTCGACAAGGCAAAAGGAAGATTCCTATTTTATTGACTCTAGGGGATCAACAGGCGGCGGCGGCAGGGTCGGGTTTGAGTATGGGCTCTTCCTTAATCAATTATGGCACGGGAGCTTTTTTGCTCCTAGATACGGGTAATCAGAGACGACATATTCCCGGATTGTTGACCTCCGTCAGCATTCAACGTTCCCGGACAGAAACGCATTATTTCTTGGAAGGAACGGTCAATTCGGCCGCTTCTTGTTTTGATTGGTTGAGTCATCTGGGTATTTTGCCTTCTGCAAAAGATATCCATGCTTATTGTGTGAAGTCTAAGAAGTTGTCTTTTGCTTCCCCGCTATGGGCCTTGCCGGCTTTGGGTGGGTTAGGGGCCCCCCGTTGGGACTACCGAACTCGTACAACCCTTTCAGGGCTTTCTTCTCAATCTTCGCGGGAGGACATCGTGCGCAGTTTTACGGAGGGAATTGCCTTTTTAATTTCAGATATTGCGGATCACCTAAGAAGACATGATGTCTCTCTAGGGCCAATTAGAGCTTCCGGTGGGCTTTCCAGGGTAGATTATCTCCTCCAATTTCAGGCCGATCTCTTGCAAGCAAATATGGCTCGTAATAGAGAAAAAGAGGCAACAGCTTTAGGCATTTTTCATTTGGTTTTGGAGCAGTTGGGAATGGCAAAAAAGAGTTTTACAAGCGTGGATAAGGTTTTTAAACCTGGAATCTCACCCAAAGAAGCAGAAGGGTTGAAGAATGGCTGGAGAAAGTTCGTGGAGATGGCCCAAAAAAATTAATGTTCATGCTGAGCCAGATATTTTTCGGCTTCCAAAGCCGCCATGCACCCTGTTCCTGCAGCGGTAACCGCTTGGCGGTAGACGGAATCCATCACATCCCCTGCCGCGAAGATGCCTGGCACGGAGGTGTGTGTTCTGCCATCCGTGATGATATAACCTTTGGGATCCAAAAGGATCTGGCCTTGGAACACTTTGGTGTTGGGGGAGTGACCGATCGCCACAAAAAAACCTTGGCAGGGTATGATTGTTTCAGATTTTACCTGCCTGCCGGCAGGCAGGGATTTTAAATTTTGGATTTTGATGCCTGTGACGGAGTCGGTTCCCAAAACTTCTGTGGCTATACTATCCCAGATGAACTTAATCTTAGGATTCTTAAAAGCTCTTTCTTGCATGATCTTGGAGGCCCTTAACTTGTCTCGGCGATGGATGAGCGTGACCTTAGTGGCGAATTTGGTAAGAAAGGTCGCTTCTTCTATGGCGGTATCCCCTCCTCCTACCACGCACACCTCTTTGCCTTTAAAAAAGAAGCCATCACAGACGGCACAGGCGGAAACTCCTTTCCCATACAGTTTCTTTTCGGAGGGCAGGTCCAACCACATCGCATTGGCTCCCGTGGCGATAATGACTGCTTGGGCTTTAACTTTTTTTCCTTCCGTGGTCTCCAATTCAAAGGGAGGTTTTTTAAATTGAACTTTGGCCACATCTTCCGCGATCATCTCTACCCCCAGCCTTTCACACTGTTTGCGCATACGATCCATCAGATCGGGGCCCAAAACGGGTTCCGGGAATCCAGGAAAGTTTTCTACGTCCGAGGTAAGCATGAGCTGTCCTCCCGTGGCTACCCCACCGAACAGGAGAGGTTTAAGGTCGGCGCGGGCAGAATAAATGGCCGCCGTATAGCCTGCAGAACCGGAGCCGATGATCACGACACTGCGTGTTTCTGTGCTCATGAGAGGCATTATACTAAATATGGCCGATAAGCTGATTTTGCAAGGAATCCAATGCCGATGTCATGTGGGAGTGCCGGATTGGGAACGAAAAAAACTCCAAACCATTTCTATTGATCTGGAACTGCATTTAGACCTTGGACCTGCGGCTGAGGCGGATGACGCCCGCCTAGGAGTAGATTATTGGGAAGTGGAAAAACAGGTAAGAGAGTGGGTCCAAAAAAAGGAATTTAAACTGATCGAAGCCATGGCAGAATCGATAGCCCAGATGTTATTAGGGCGTTTTAAACTGGTACAGGCTGTTCAGGTAAGAGTCCATAAGAGACCCAAAGTGATGCCCAAAACGGAGGAAGTAATTGCTGAGGTTTTTAGGAGGAGAACTTAGATGTGGCTTACAAAAGGTTGTGCGCGAGGAATAAAATGAAATTGGTTCCCTTGCCAGAGGTATTGACCTTGATTTGTGTTCACCTGCAGAACTCCATCTGAAACGGTAAAGCTTTTAACTCTCACTCCGGGGAAGGATGCCTCTATCTGAGGCTCCATAGTCAAAGGGTCTGGAGCAAAGACATAAACTCCCTTTTCCGTTCCCACAAATGTTAATCCCTCATGGGAGTATGTGATTTCCACCTTTCCCACATCTTTTAAAATAGATTTGAAAATGATCCCCCCTAGGGGAAGATGGATTCCTCCCTCCCTTGCGACCAATGTGTGGTTACCAGCCCTAAAGACTTGAGGGATGGTGGAGGTATTTTTCTTTTGTCGCCGGTTTCTCAAAAGGTTCGTCATAAGTAAGATCAATCCTGTAATGAACAAAATCGGCATCATGGCAGGGATCCATTCTAGCAGGGAAGCTGACGCGGTGAGTAGAGTTCCGACGGTGGTCAGAATAACCGCAATTTCAGGAACGAAAATTCCTCTTTCCGATTTAGGCGATGGAATTGGGGAGTGGGTCTCTGCGGGCCCTTCTGGTTTGATCTGGCTCTTCTCTAAAGTCTCTCTGATAAATGGCTTAATTTTGGATTGAATCTCGATCCTTCGAGATTCCAGTACAATCATTGCCACCACGCTGGCAACGATTCCTAGGACTCCGGGAACCATCAGAGAACCTGGAATATGGATGTTAGGAAGGAAATTTGCGGAAAAGAACCTTAGAATGGGATAAAAAGTAATATTCATCAACCAAGCAAACAGGGTTGCGGACAAAAGCAGTTTTCTGTCGGTGGATTGCTTCTGATACAGCAATGATAGTGCAGGATATTTTTTCTCCAGATCGAGGATCTGTTCTCTTAGACTGTTGGCGTGAGCTGAATTGTCCCTCTCTGCTTTCAGGTTTCTGGGTCCGGCAGGATTTTCTAGGGCTCCTGCAAACGACTCTACTTGCTTCTCGGTGATTCCCCCTAGTATTTTTTTGCGGTCTTTGTATTGATCCCAAACCTGCTGGGGAATTCCTAGATCAGAAAGAGGTGGAACATAAGAAGTTAGAGATTTAATTCTAGTGAGGACGCCCCCAATCCCTCTCTCCAGCCTCGTGGCGAAAATTTCATTGGCCTTCAGGTCCGCGGCGGCTCCCGATTCCACCACGGGTTCTACGGACACGCCGCTAAGAGCTCTTTGAGAGTGGTACAGATCCTGGAGTTGAGATACCATTCCGGTCAGGTTCTCGGGATGAGAGGTTAATTTTTCTTCGATTTCTTGAAGGGAGACCTGGATCGTTGGCTCAGAGTGGGAAATTTCATGCAGAAATTTAGTGGCACTTTCTAGTCTTTCCAAGTTCTCCGCCCCCATAATTCCAATTAACTCGGCGCGATGTTTGCTGACTTGTTCTGGATGGACCACTAAATACATAACCGTTTGATTTACTTGGACTTCGAGGGCTTTGGTGGGGATCATGGCAGGCGTGAGAATTAATTCACCGTGGGCAAAAAGGGTCAGAGTTGTTTGAGGATGGTTGATTAAAAAGTTGATATGCGAAGAAAAAATATCTGGCAGAGTGAGGTTGGTTGGCGAGATCATGGGTCGAGGAGAAGGTGTCGGAGACGAGAAATTTCCCCCCGCGCCGATAGCGGGAACGGTTGAAGAAACCGGCAGGATAATTGTTAATAAAACAACCAAATGCTTGCGGAATATTGTGAATGGAGCCATAAGTTTATCCTTCTCTCTAATTCTGCGGGAAAGAGGGTCACCCTGCAGGGGTCCAAAGACCTAGCGACCCATGGAAAGTGGCCCAGTAAAATTTAGGCCAAAAGACCTAGAAAAGCTATCTTTTGTAGGAAGCGAAGGAGTTAGAGGTTTCCCAGAGGCGGACTTCGGAGACTGGTAGTTTCTTTTTGCGGGCATATTCAAAAATAAGCTTGGCGATCGCTTCGGCAGTGGGATTTTCAGGGATCAGGTAGCAGGGCTCTCCCAATTTCAGGAGTATTTTCGCTAGGGGGTCTTTTCTGTTCAAAATCATCTTGTGGTCCAACTCCTGATCCACCCATGCTTGGACGTTTTTTTTGATGGCTTCAAAATCCATCACCATGCCCAACCGATCCAGTTTGGGGCGGGTCAAGGTGATCTCTATTTTTCCATTGTGGCCATGGGGATGGCGACATTTCCCCGGGTAACCGAGAAGTCGGTGCCCATAACAGAAATGAATGATTTTGGTCACACTGTACATTGTTTTCAGTTTCTAAACCCTCACCCCTATCCCCTGACCCCTGTTTTTACGCAATCAGCCTCCCTCCATCCACGGGAAGCGTTGCGCCCGTGATAAAATCGGAACCTTCGATAAAAAACGCCACCGCGTTGGCAATATCTTTGGGGGAGCCCAACTTCTTGAGCAGGGTTGCTTCCTGGATAGCGCGACGCTGGGAGGAGTTGAACTGTTCCGGCAGAAGAACGGGTCCAGGGAGTATGGCATTCACTTGAACCTGGGGAGCCAAAGCTTTGGCCAGAGCGTAGGTCAAGGTGATTAGCCCCCCCTTGGAGATACAGTAAGGGATGTAGCCGCTGTAAGGCCTGAGCCCCGACCAATCGCAGAGGTTGATGATTTTACCTCTTCCTTTTTTCTGCATGGCTTTGCCAATGGCTTGAGAAAGAAAAAAGGGAGCTTTCAGGTTTATGTCTAAGTGAGACTCCCACTCTTTTTCTGTAATGGTCCCAAAAGGAGTTTTGTTATAAATGGAGGCGGAGTTGACCAATACATCCACCGATCCGAATTTTTTCAGAACTTGAGAGGCTAACCTCTGTATTTGGGCGGTGCGGTTAAGATCAGCCTGAAATGGAACGGCCTGAGTTCCATATTTTCCGGATAATTCACGGGCCAGCGCCTTTGCTTCTGAACCAGAGAAGTTATAATGAATCGCAATTTTTGCTCCTTTACTGGCTAGGGTCAAAGCAATGACTCGGCCAACTCTTCTGGCTGCTCCGGTAATGAGCACAACGCTGTCTGAAATGTGCATGGTATCATTCTATCAACTCCTGCGATTCGCTTCCACTTTTATTACTTGTCAAAAAAATATATAGTAATAGTGTAGCTCCTGCCGTTCTTATCTGAGCGTAATATTTTTTGAATGCTTCCTAAAATACACAAAAGTTCTATTTGCATTCTCGTCAGCGGGGGACTCGACAGTGCTATTTTGCTGGGAGAGTCACTCAAAAAATATACCCGCGTTTATCCCGTCTACATATCGGCAAACTTGAGATGGGAAAAAGCCGAAAGGCATTGGTTGGCTAAAATGCTTAAATCGGTTCGAAACTCCAGATTGAAGACTTTAAAAGTTCTTTCCGTGCCTACCGATGACCTTTTATCGGAAAAACATTGGGGCTTGAGTGGCCCCACGCCCGATTTTCATGCTTCAGATGACTCCGTCTATTTGCCGGGCAGAAATCTCCTTCTCTTATCTAAGGCTGGGGTTTATTGCGCCCTGAACGGAATCCCTCGAGTGGCTTTAGGAACATTGGTGCTCAACTCTTTTTCCGATACCAAAATGAAGTTTTTCAAAAATATGCAGAAGGCGGTCAAATGGGGCACAGGTCATGATCTTAAAATTTTAGCTCCCTTTGCTTCGCTGTACAAAAAGGATATCTTGAAACTCGTTCCCGGATTCCCCATTGAGTTTACCTTTTCCTGTATTGAACCGGAGGGAGTATGGCATTGTGGCCGCTGTGCCAAATGCGCCGAGAGAAGACAGGCCTTTCAGGAAGCCAGCATTCCCGATCCCACCTGGTACAACAAGATTCCTAATTAAAAAACTCGCGGCCTTATTTTTAAGGCCGCGAGTTGGAGGGGGTCCGAGTAAATCTGTGTTCTATTTTAAATAGGATTTTTCAAAGTGGGTATGAGGTTTATCGATTTTGAGCTGATGAAGCCAGAGCAGGTAATTTTGAATGAGTTTTTTCATTTCCTTTCTGTGTTTTTCAAAAATGGGTGTTGCCGCTTCCATGGCAATTCGTTTATTTTTGCTGGCGGTGTAGAGGGCACACATAAATTGCAGCTCCATCAGGGAAAGAACGTGATTCCTCAATTTTTCCGCTAATCCCAAAGATTTTTCCAGTTCAAAGGCCTCTCCCTTAACTGTTTCCAGATGAGTTTTATTTTCGTCCTCAATGGAGATTTGATCTATTTTCAAACGATGGACCCAATGAGATAAGAGGGAAATGTCTTGCTGGGCTTTTTGGCGGATTTCTTCGAATTGCCAAGGGACATTTTTAGAGTGATGAGAGGGTTTATAGTATTCCCTCATCTCTAAAAGATCGTTTTCGTGAACCATCAATTTCCTGACGATATCAAGTGTGCTCATGGAACCACCTTTTCTAGAAATAGTTTAGCGGGTAGGTGAAAGAAAACCAGGGTATTAAGACCTATTGGGAATTAGGTCTTAAGTCTTGTCCGAGAAGTGGTGTCGAAAGGCGTTTTGGACGTGGGTTCGCACGGTGGGTAAATCAGGAGAAGTTCCTAGGAGACGTTCCAAAGAAGTCATCTGTTGGGGCTCCAGGCCGCAGGGGTATAGGCTTTGGAACTGGGAGAGGTCGGTGGTGACATTCAGGGCGAATCCATGGTAGCTCACCCAGGATTTGACCGCTACTCCAATCGAGGCAATTTTCTTGCCTCGAACCCATACGCCCGTGAATCCCTTAAGTCGTTCTGCCGAAAGGTTGAAGGAAGCCAGAGAATCTATAAGAACTTGTTCCAGTAGTCTGAGATAATGCCCTATCAAAAGGTTTCTTTCTTTGAGATGAAGGATAGGATATCCCACCAACTGCCCAGGACCATGGTAGGTGATGTCTCCCCCTCGTTCGATATCATAGATGGGGTAATCCGTGTGGACCAGAGTTTTTCCATTGTATCCTCTGCCCCGGGTGATGACGTGAGGATGCTCTAAAAGAAGCAATGTATCCGGACAGAGGCCGCGGGCACGTTTTTCAACTAAATCATGTTGCAGTTCCCAAGCTTCTTGATAATCGACTAGCCCCAACCACCGGATATCTAAATTTTGGATTTTAGATTTTGGGTTTTGGATTGAGAATTTTGGATTTTGGATTTTGGAATCTAAAATCGGCAATCTAAAATCTAAAATTGTCACCGTGGTGACAGGAGGTGGATCGCTTGTCCCATGGCGGCTTCCGCCGCTTCCTGGAAAGCTTCCGGTAAGGTAGGATGAGGATGGATGGTCGAGGCGATGTCCTCTAAGGTGGCTTTCAACCGCAGGGCTAAACAGGCCTCCGAAATCAGATCAGAAGCCCCAGGGCCCACGATGCCGACTCCCAGCAATCTTCCCGAACTTTTTTCGGCGATCACCTTCACAAAACCATCCGATTCCCGGGTGGTTTGGGCGCGCCCCGAGGCGGAAAAGGGAAATCTTCCCGTGGTGATCTCCATTCCTTTTTCTTTGGCTTGGGATTCGTTGAGTCCTACGAATGCCACCTCGGGGTCGGTGAAGATAGCCCAGGGGATCGCCCCGATGGGTTCCGGTTCTTCACCAGCGATGGAGAGAGCCGCCAGCACTCCTTCCCGAGAAGCTTTGTGCGCCAGGAAAGGTGGGCCTATGATGTCTCCGATAGCATAAATATTGGGGATGGAAGTTTGGTACCTGGCATTGACCGGGATGTAACCTTTGGGATCGGTTTTTACTCCTGCGGTCTCAAGACCCAAGGAGGCTGTGTTGGGTGTTCTTCCCACGCTCAAGAGGATTTTGTCCGCCAAGATTTCTTTTTCACTTTCCGGAGATGAAACCTTGATGCTGAGAGCACCCTCCTTGGGGGTGTAGCCCGAGGCTTTGGCCTTGAGAATTACTTGAACTCCCAACTTGGTCAAAGCGCGGGAAACGGGTTGAGTTAGGTCGATGTCCATCCCCGGCAATATCTGATCCATCATCTCCACGACCGTAACTTGGGAGCCCAGTTTGGCATAGAACATGCCTATCTCCAAGCCTATCACTCCTCCCCCGATCACCAGGAGCCGCGGCGGGACCTGGGACAGCTCCAGGGCTTCCTTGGAGGAGAGAACCGACTGTCCATCTATTTTGAATCCGGGGATTTCCATGGGACGCGAGCCGGTGGCCAGGATGGCATTCTCGAACTGGACGGTCTCGGTAGAGGAGGGAGTACGAACCTCGGCGGTGTTGGGCCCGGTAAACCGAGCTTCTCCCGACAGCACCTCTACACCGTTTCCCTTGGAGAGATTGGCGATGCCGCGGTTGAATCCCTCGATCAGTTTAGATTTCCACTGCTGCACCTTGATCATATCCACGCTGATGTTTCCGGCCTCGACTCCTATTTCCTTGGCTTTTTTGATTTTGTGGATGGTGGAGGCGGTGGAGATAAGAGCTTTAGAGGGGATACAGCCGTAGTTCAAACATTCCCCTCCCAATTTATCTTTATCCACCAGGAGAGCTTTTTTTCCCAGTTTGCCTAGATTTATTCCTGCCACATATCCGCCGGGTCCCGCCCCGATGATTAAGACTTGTATTTTTTTCATTATGGAAAATTAAATTAAGGTTCTTGGATTCTCCAGGTGTTTGATGAGTGTGTTGGTGAAGGAGG
>JACQJM010000103.1 GCA_016205045.1 Elusimicrobiota bacterium
ATACGGCCTGGAAGATGCACCGTGAGAATTTACTGGATGGGTTGGTCGTTATGTATCATGACCAAGCTATGATTCCGCTCAAAGTGTTGGATTCGAGGAAGATCGTGAACTGGACCATGGGGCTTCCTTTTATTCGGACAAGCCCAGGACACGGCACGGCCTTTGACATTGCAGGAAAGGGCAAGGCCGATCCTCAGCCCATGATCGAGGCGATTTTGTTGGCTGCTAAGCTGGTCAAAAGTGCCAGCGCAAAGGTGCCAGGTTCATTTTTGCGTTAGCAAAAAGTACCTGGCTCGCTTTGCTGGGGAGCTGAATAAATTTTTATGCGAATTTCTCAATTTCTATCTGTTTTTCTGGCTTCTGTTGCTTCTGTTGCTTCCTTGGCTTCTTTTGCTGGAGCTGTCACGGCAAAAGACATCGTGGATAAGGCCAACAAAGTGTTGCGGGGAGACTCCAACCATGCGGTGATCACCATGACCATTGTGACCCCTTCTTGGACCCGATCTCTGGATATCGAGGGGTGGAACCGGGACCGCCAGGAGGCTCTCATTCTAATTCATGCTCCCCCCAAAGACAAAGGAACCACAACCCTACGGCTTAAAAAGGAGATGTGGCTTTATAAGCCTGAAGTGGAGCGGGTGATTAAAATCCCTCCTACCATGATGCACTCTTCCTGGATGGGTTCCGATTTTACTTATGAGGATATCGTGAAGGCTGATTCCATCGTTAAGGACTACACCCATAAGATCGTCGGTTCCAAAAAAGAGAAGGATTGGGATTACTATGACATTGAGGCGCTGCCCAAGCCTGATGCCCCTGTGGTGTGGGGAAGAATTATTTTGAGTGGCCGGGTGTATTCGGATGGGACGGTGATCCCCATGATAGAAAAGGATTACAGTGAGAGGGGAGAACTCATCCGAACCATGGAAATGTCAGACATTCAGAAGATGGGCGGCAGGAGAGTCCCCACTTTGCTGACCTGTATCTCCAATAAGAAACCGGGGCAAAAGACGGTGCTCAAATATCACAAGATCGAGTTTGATGTGAAGTTTCCCCAGAATTTTTTCAGCCTGGCCCGGCTTCAGAAAGGGATTAAGTGATTAAGGGATTGGGGGATTAAGATTTTATGGATGGGAGGACTCTTAATCCCTTAATTCCCAAATTCCCTAATCCCTCGATATGTTAACTCTCGCTTGGCGTAATGTGTGGCGCAACCAAAGGCGCAGCCTGATCACGCTTATTTCCATAGGATCGGGCTTGGCGGCGATCTTGTTTGGCCAGAGCATGATCAAAAGCGTTCAAGTTCAACTCGTGGAAAAAGCCACGGGCATTATCATCGGACACATTCGAGTGATGCGTGGGGACGTCAAAGACCTCAAAGTTCCTGAAAAAAATATAGACGACCCCGCACCCATCTATAAAGCCTTGGCGGCCGAGCCTGGGGTAGAAACATTTGGCGCGCGGATTCTTTTTACGGGTCTGGTCTCTTCTCCGGCCAATTCCAAAGGGGTTTTGATCTGTGCCGTGGAGCCGCACAAAGAGAGAAAGATTGTCCAAATCCCTAAATACATCAACCAGGGTCATTTTTTGACGGGGAACCCGCATGAAATTGTGATGGGTGATAAATTGGCGGAGGATTTGGACGTGAGGTTGGGGGAGAAGCTGGTGGTGATGGCACAAGCGACCGATGGAAGTTTAGGAGCAGAAGCGGCTCGTCTTGTGGGCATTTATCACACCGCCAGCGCCACATTTGATGGGCAAATCATCTATGTTCCCCTGGAGCTTTGCCAGCAGATGTTGGCCATGGGCAACAAGGTCAACGATTTTATCGTGCGTGTCAAAAATATTCAGGAGGTCGATTCCATTCGTGATCGTCTCGCCCGGGCCTTGAAAGATCATCCGGCGGTAAAAGTGTACACCTGGCGCGAAGTGGACCATGAGCTGGTGGGTATCCAGCGTTTTCAGAACGCCATATTGTTTGTGGTCCTCATCATCATATTTGTGATAGTTTCTTTGGGAATTTTGAACACATTGCTGATGTCTTTGTTCGAAAGGATTCGAGAATTTGGAGTTTTGATGGCCATGGGGGCCAAACCCAGATTCATCTTGCGGTTGGTGTTGCTGGAATCTTTTCTTCTGGGATTGATGGGATTGGCGTTGGGGCTGGTAGTGGGGTCAATTTTAATCCTTTATTTTGGAAAGACAGGATTGCCTCTACCCATTGGGGACGCCATCTCTTATTTTATGCCTTTCGATTCGGTGATCTACATGCGGTTCGCCTGGGACAAACATTGGGTCTCCATTGTCGCGGTATTTGTGGCCAGCTTGATCTCCGGCCTGATACCGGCGTTGAGAGCTTCAAGACTTAAAGTAGCCGAAGCTTTGAGACATGTCTAGCGGATGGGGTCCCCGTGCTTGGGGACCGCTGGCCCCCGGAGCTCTGCGCAGGGGGTTAAAATATTATGACTTCTAAAGTCCTTATCCGATTAGAAAAAGTCACCAAGGTGTATGAGGGAACGGAAGGGATGTTGGAAAGAGCTTTTAGGAAGCTCCATGCAGAGACTTCCCCTAATGGACTCAGGGTGACAGCCATCAAAGACTTGAGTCTCACTTTCCATCGGGGTGAATTTTCAGCCATTGCCGGGCCTTCAGGATCGGGAAAATCTACTTTGCTTAATTTGATAGGAACTCTGGATCCGCCTACACACGGAAAGATATTTTTTCAGGATAAAGAGGTCACCTATATGTCCGAGGATGCCTTGGCCGATTTTAGATTGAGGTCCATCGGATTTATTTTCCAAGCCTACAATCTTCTCCCTGTCTTGACCGCGGCCGAGAACGTGGCGTATGTGTTGGACTTGCAGGGAGCAAAAGTGCCAGGCTTTTTTTGGCACAAAAAGTGCCTGGCTCATTTTGCGGCCAGGAAGGAAAGACGTGCCCGCGCATTGGAAGCGTTGGAAATGGTGGGGCTTAAGTCTCAAGCGGATAGATTCCCCAGGCAGCTTTCTGGAGGACAGCAGCAGAGGGTGGCGATTGCTAGGGCGATTGTGCATCGCCCTACCGTGGTTTTGGCCGATGAGATCACCGCCAATCTGGATTCAAAAACATCGGAAAGTTTGCTGGATTTGATGCAGGATTTAAATAAAAAGAAAGGGGTAACTTTTATATTTTCCAGCCACGATCCTCTGGTTCTCTCCCGCGCCAAACGCGTGATCCAGCTCCGTGACGGCATGCTCACTTAAATAGGGGTCTGTCCCCTATTTTTATATTGCTTATTTCTTAAAAGGTAGCTGCTACCTTTTTCCTATCATAGGTCCTGGTTCTTCATTGTTGTATAATTCGAGAAATGTTTAGAAAATCGCTGATTTTATTAGTCTTATACGCCACCCTACTGCCAAGAGCAGGCCAGGGAAGCTCGCTCTCTTTTTCTGGTTATTTCAAGAATCTTTACCAATACACCCGATCGCCCATCAACTCACAGCTCTACTGGCAGAACTTAGATAGATTGCGGCTGACGTTTCAGGGCTCCTACAAATTATTCCGTGGTTATGTGGATTATGATCAAGAGTTTTTTTCGGGGACCTATTTTAATACTCCCGATTTCGGGCTGTTCGGGTTGGGAGATCCTCCCGTGGCATGGAATATGGATCAGCCAATCAGTCGTGGCCGGCTTTATTTGTGGAGGCATAGGGTGTACCGCGGCTGGGGAGGATTAGAGTCGGACAACTGGGTTTTGAGGGTGGGACGCCAGAGAATCGCCTGGGGAACCGGCAAGTTGTGGAACCCTACGGATGTTCTTAATCCCTACCAACCTTTAAGCATAGAGAGGGGAGAGAGGCGAGGAGTAGATGCGGGTTATTTTCGAAAGTCCTGGGGAGCTTTAAATCAGATGGAGGGGGCGTATACTCTGGAGAATCGGTGGGCAGATCGCTCTTTCTTGGGAAGAGCCAGAACTCATTTCGGCCGAGGGGATTTCTCTTTTATGGGAGGAAAAATTGCGGGGCAGAAGGATAGTTGGATGATGGGTGGAGATATGGCGGTGGATGTGTGGGAGGGCTCTCTGCATGCGGAATTTTCGGTGACCCAGCCCAAAGCCTCTGATTCTTTCGTTCGGTACCTCTGGGGGTACGAATACAACTTTTCCTCTGCCCCACTCATCCCTTGGCTCAAGGACACCTGGGTCCTTGTGGAGTACTATCACAATGGGGCCGGGGCTTCGGACCCGCGGTTTTACAAATTAGGCGCCGTTCTGAGCGGGAAAGAAGTGACTTTGGCGAGAAATTATGTGGGAGCAGGTTTTAGCCGGGATCTGCATCCCTTGCTGAAGCTGGAGATTTACTCCATGGTGAATTTAGAGGACTCTAGCACCTTCGTAGGACCTTCTCTGGACTGGAACCCTTTGGAAAACCTTCACCTTTTGGCGGGGTGGCAGATACTTGAAGGAAAAAGAACCACCGAGTTCGGAAGACCTTACTCTATTCCGTATATCCAGGGGCAATATTTCTTTTAACTCTTCGCAAAAAGAGCCTGGTACTTTTTTCCTGGGGGAAAATAAGTAACCAGGCACTTTTCAGGCCCAGTACTTCTTCTAGCCTAGATTTGCTGTGCGGTGCCGGTGAAGAGTTTTCACTTCACAACAGTAATAGGATATACTTCAGGCTTTTCCCCATTATCCTTTTTGATTTGGATGAAATAAATACCGGATTCCAAGTTTAATAATCCTCCCGGTTCTTGGAGTGAAATCATCAGGGGCCCTCCTTGTTTTTCTTTCTTAAGGGTTATCCTGCCATTGATGTCGAGGAGACGGGCCTCTGTCACGTCCTCGTCAAACAAAAGCATCTGGCCATAACCCCGGCCAGGGCTGATCATCAAAGCACGAGGTTTGCCTCCATCGGGATCAAAAACGGCAGTAGGATCGGAAGTGACGAGCGAGATGTATCCCAATCTTCCTTTCACCACCTTGACCGTGATGGTGGCGGAGCCTACGTTGTTAGATGGGTCAAAAGCCTTGGCCTGGAGCGTTTTCAAACCCGTGGAAGAGGCTTTGAAGGTGAGGATGATGGAGAAAGAGGGTACGGGGGGGTTAAATCCCTGGGAGGCCGCCAGATTTCCATCCGCCCATAATTCCACCCGGCTGACCGCAACATTATCCGAACCTGAGAATGAAACCGGGACAGGTGATTTGACGTTATCTCCGGTTGATGGATAGAGGATCTGGACTATGGGGGATTCTTGATCTGTATAGGTGACATTGATGGTGATGGTCTGGGTGGCTGTATTTCCAGAAGAATCTACTGCTCTTGCTAGGAGGGAGTGGGCGCCGGTCGATAGGCCCGCGGTATTAAGGGAGAGTGTCCATTGAGCGGTTCCAGAGGCTATTTTGACGTCTCCTCCATCAATCTGGATTTCGACTCTGGCGACACCTACATTGTCGGAGGCAGTGCCAGAAACGGTGAAAGTGATTCCGACCTCGGCTCCAGAAGGAGGGGATGTGATAGCCACGATGGGAGGATTCCTATCCAAAACGGTGAGGCTTAAATTTCCCGTGCTGTTCTGGTTTTGGTTCGAAGTGGCGTCCTTGGCAGTGGCGGAATAGATGTGGTTACCTACCAGAAAAGGACCAGAGGTAAGGAGGCAGGAAGTCTCAGAAAGACATGTTTTCGCCAAAACCCCATCCACAAAGATCTTGATTTCAGATATTCCGCTGGAATCCGAGGCAGAGGCGCTGAATGTTACCTGTTGGGTGGAGGAGGGGCTTAATGGAGCGTGGCTAACGGATACCAAGGGGGGAGTCGTGTCTGGTGGCGGGGTAGCTCCTAGTCCGAATACGGTGGCTAGGTATACGGGGAATGTGCCATCGGCTTTCCAGGTAGTCCAGGCGATGTGGTTATCATCCATGGTGAGGTCATTGGAAAAAAGGTATTCATCTCCATCGTAAGAGAGATGAATCTCCTTCTGGGCTCCTAGGCGGTCATACAAAACCACGCTCGTCGTGTTGTTATAATCCCCCCATGCCAGAAGGCCCTTATCTCCATTCCCATCGATGGTGTACTTTGGTCGAGTCTCATCGGTGGGTAAGTTCGTGAGAACTTGCGTATTGAGATTCTTGCTCCAGATCTTTGCGGGGGGTACTCCGGTATCATCAATAATGGACTGGAATGTCGGAAAGTAGGCCTGGTTAAGGCAGTCAATGTGGGAGGAGGTCAGGGGGTAGTACCCAGGCTCATAAACCGTCGTCAACTGTTGAAGAGAAGTGTCAAACCCCCACACAACGGGCACGTTATTTTTGACCCCCACCCCCACGAGCTTGCCGCAGGCCAAGCCATTGATGTACTGAAAGTGGGAGCCGGAGAAAGAAAACGTAGAAACCACAAACTCGTTCAACTGGCTAGTGGCCAAATTATAGTAATTTAAATTTTGTATAGGTCCTCCCAGAAGCCAGGCGATCTGTTCCCCGCTGACGCTGTACCGAATATCGTTGATCATCAAAGGGCTTGTCCTGGTGGCTAACTGTCTTAATTCCCGAGTGGCTAAATCAAATAGCCAGACAGAGTTCGTCCAGTTTGCCGTATTATAATCGTAAGCTCTCGTGCCGTAAACAACTTTTCCCTGATGGAGCTGCATCATTCGGTGGCTGGAGGTCACGGTGTTTTGAAATTCAATACCCGGAGCGTACTTATGAACGGCTTGAATGGTTCCCGATGGTATGTCATAGACCATCACCTGAACAGACCCATAGGAATAGCCTGGGGTGGTGGAATCCTCCTGTCTCCAAACCACCTGATTTCCGGAGACGGAGGTATAGGGAAACCTAAAAGAGGAAGGGTGGATGACGGAAATTTTCTTAACTAAAATGTTTCTTAAAATCCTCTCCTGAAAGGGAGGAAACGCGCCTTCCTGAATGCTTGTGTTCAATGTTAGATTGATCTCTCCGGGCCGAGTGATCGCGGCGGGAAGAGAAAATGTGAAAACCCCCGTGGCTGTGCCGATCCCCTGAGCGATATTGCCCAGGAAAGCTTGCGTCTGGAGAAGAGAAATCTCTTCGCTGGAACTCGTCAGGGTGACCATTACGTCATGGGCATCTCCCAGACCCTTATTGGCAAACGTCACCCGCCACTCAATGGTTTCTCCCGTCTCGGCCACCCCATTGCCGTTTCCAGAGCTTTGGCCCGCGCTATCATCATCTACTTGACTGTTGAGCAGAACGATATTGGGTTGAGCCACGGGAATGTTCATGTCCCAGCCCCAGGTGCGTCCCAGGTTGTCCTGAAGGGTAAAGTGGACCAAGACGCTTGGGTAACCCAAGGGGGGTGTGTCCAATTTCAGGACAAAGGGGAATTGGCTCGAAGAGGTTTCCCTAGAGGGAATGTCCCCGAAATCGGAGGAAGGCTGCAGGATGGTGACATAGGGATCCTGGGTGGTGATCTGACCAGTCACCCCCATAATCGTGCCCGACGACATGTTGCGTATGCCTAAAGTAAATTCTATGGTTTCTTGGTTCTCCCACCTGCCATCCCCATCTCCATGACTTAATCCCGTTGAATCATCATCGATGGAAAACCCCGTGGCATAAACTCCGGTAGGACTGGAAACTGCCAGGAAGGCGTTGAGTCTTCCGGCACCCAGCTGACCTATATAACCTGGATTTTCAGGGTTGATGTCATCTGCTGAACTTTTTATAAAGTTGCCAAGATCAGCCAGGGAAAGGCCGGGTGCCATGGAAAGCAGAAGGGCCGCCACCCCCGAAACATGGGGGGCGGCCATGGATGTGCCGCTTAAGGTTTTGTAGCCCGAAGCATCGCACAAAACGCAAGAACCTGGAGGGACCGTGGATAGGATGTCGACTCCCGGGGCAGAAACTTCTACCACAGAGCCAAAATTAGAAAAAACGGCTTTCACGTCGTTTCTGTCCGTGGCGGCGACCGTGAATACATTGTCCATGGCGGCAGGAAAGAATGTCGAGGCGTCCATCCCGCTATTTCCGGCCGCAGCCACAAATAAAACTCCGAGGTCTGTTGCGTAGTTGATGGCATCCTGGAGCGCCTGAGAATACCCTGTCCCTCCCCAGGAATTACTCATGATATCTGCCCCACTTTGGGCCGCATAGTAAATAGCACTGACCGCGGCGGAAATGGTTCCTGAGCCGCCAGAGGATATGAACTTAAGGGGCAAGATGGTCACCCCCCATGTTACCCCCGCTACCCCTAGGCCATTATTACCCTTCGCCGCTATCGTTCCGGATACGTGGGTGCCGTGGCCATGATCATCCATGGGATCGTTGTCGGAATTAACGAAGTCCCAGCCTCGCACGTCATCCACGTAGCTGTTTCCATCGTCGTCGATTCCGTTGCCGGGAATTTCCCCTGTGTTATTCCAAATGTGATCGGCCAAATCAGGATGGGTATAATCTACCCCCGTGTCTATCACGGCTACCACCACGGGGGAGGCTACACCCGTCACGATATCCCACGCTTCGGGAGCGTCTATATCGGCATCCACCGTCCCGCTACTCTGTCCCATATTGTGGAGCCCCCACAATTCCCCAAGTCGAGGGTCATTGGGAAATGTGGTTTGGATATGATAGGTATAGTTGGGTTCGATGTACTCTACCTCTTGGAGGCTTTTGTATTCCTTCAGGATTTCCTGGGGGTTCATGCCTTCAGTTACCTCGAGAATGTAAAGCCGATCGATTCCTGTGTCAACGGCATCCGCCTTTCCTTTTGCTCTCGATGTTCTCATGGGAAAGCGGCCCTGGCTGGAGCGCGTAACCTCTTCTATCCTTTTTCTGTCGAATTCCGAGAGGAGCCTTTGAAATTTTAGCGCGTGAAACTTTTGGTGCAGCTTTTCTAAGGGAAGGGCGGCCTTATTGCTTATGGCTGGGCCATTCTGCGGAAAAAATCGTTGCCCAACGGCGACATTTTTCTTAAGCTTAAGGATGAATTCTCGGGGCTTTGCTTGCTGGAACGAATGAGAAGGTTGTGCGGAACCTACCACGCCCCAGGCCAATCTTTCGCCATGACCTATGGCAATCATAACAAAGGACAGTAGAAAATAGGAATATTTAAGGCGAGATATCACGTGATAGTTTAAGGACTCAGGCAGATTCTCAAAAACCATTATAACATCGATGTTTAGATTTCCGAAGGGTCAATGGACCCAAAACATGTCTTGGCATTAGGCCCATGAATTATGGGACTAATGGTCTGTTATGTCGCGGACTGGATTCAATTTGGAAGTCGAACCACCGAGTTCGGAAGACCTTACTCTATTCCGTATATCCAGGGGCAATATTTCTTTTAACTCTTCGCAAAAAGAGCCTGGTACTTTTTTCCTGGGGGAAAATAAGTAACCAGGCTCTTTTCAGGCCCAGTACTTCTTCTAGGGAGAAGGAACAGAAGGGGACTTGATGGTTTCTGTTGCCGTGCTCAAGCTGGGAGAGATCACGCGTTTTTTAAGGTCCTTTTCTTCCATGGAGAGGGGGTCTAGATGGGTGCGTTTACGGGGAGGCAGATGGTCCTGTTGGATCATGGGAGAAACACTCCCTTGATAGTGGGAATCCTTCTTGACCATTTCCTCTACTGATTTTCTTTCCGACTCTTCCGAGGAACCTGTTTTTTTGTCAGGAGATGAATTCTCCGGCTCTAAACTGCTTTCCTCAAATAGTTCTCTAGCCTGTTGGCAGGACCTCATCACGGCAAAGAGCGCTGAAGCTATCGCGAAAAACCAAAGAATGTGTTTTAGATGAACTCGCGAAGCATTTACTCGAGACATTATTTGATGTGCTTGCGGATGAAACGGCGGATTCTCCAGCGGTCAAAAAGATTAATTTTTTTAAACCGGATTCCATAGCGGTAACGTTTGCCGTCCACTTTGCTGTGTACCACCTCCGCTTCTACATCCACAGGGACATTCAGGCGGAAGAAGACGGGCTGCCCTTTTTGCAGGGGGACTTCGCTCTCTAGCCCCGCCCCCTTTTCGCTTAGGTTGACGATGCAAGCCTTGCCTCTGCTGTGAAGCGATTCACGATTGGCGTATAGATCGAAAACAATGGTGTAGGGAATTCTGGGATGCCGTCGGGTATCTTTCTTTTCCATGGCCGGTTTCATTATAGGATTTTTATATTGCGGTAACTACTGTCGCATGCTATACTTTTTAAAGAATCTCGTTCCCATTTTTGGCAACCTAGAGGAAAGAGATTCAGCTCTCCTGGCCGACGACCGGTGTGCACCTTGGTCGTCATGGCCGAGAGCGACGAGTAAGGGGGAAAACCTAGGTTTTCCTCTTGTCAAGCACCCCGGCGGAGCGAGCACATTTCGAAGCCGGGGCTGTGCCTTGCCACGGGCAAGGTGCGGATTAATGGGGGTGAATTAGGCTCGACAGGAATTGTAAGGTTCGTGGTCGCAGGCTCTGGTTGGTCGGAGCCAGGTTAAAAGCCGACCAAAAACATAAAAGCCAACACCAACAGTGTGGCCTGGGCTCACGCTTAAGTGAGCCTCGCTGACCAGTCAACGTCCGCTAGGCTGGCTCAGTGTCAAGCAGCGGGCTAGGAACTTTCTGCGCGCTTCGTCGGAAGTTCCGAGATGAAACGGAGCTTAGCCTAGGAGTACTGGTCTGGGTGTTTTTCCTAGGTGAATAAATAGTCCAGACTAAGCCTGTAGGGACGCGAGCGAACAGTTCTTGGACCCGGGGGCAGTTCCCGGCACCTCCACCATTTTGATACTTATACATGAACGCACGACGCTTCCTTACCTTATCCGCTCTGACCACTCTCTTTATTTTTAATTCTCTGGTTCTCTTTTCTTATCCCACCTCCAGCTTCGCCTTTTTTCTTCTTTATGGCCTTCTTTTTCTTTTGGCGGATTTCTGCGGTGAAAAAGAGGTTCAGATCATCTTTTTATTTTTAGTCACTGCGATTGGGGTGGTTCAGATGACGCGATGGCCCGATCGGTCCATGCTGGTAGGGGTGGAGCTTTTGGGTATTTGGCTTTTGAGCCTAGGGTTGAATCGCCAGGGGAGCATTCTGACAGCCCGGGAGCAGCAATATCGAGTGCGCGCGGAGGAAGTAAATCGCGAACTGGAAGACTTTCAACGCGACATCCAATTTTATCAAAGGCACCAAGAGAGCACGGCGGCACAAACACATGTGCGCCGTGAGTTTGTGGAGGCGGCCCAGCATTTGGGATCCATTATGGATCCAGAGGAGATTAAATCCAGAGTTCTGGCCTTGCTTCGGGATCATTTTCCCAAAGCGCGAGCCGAAGTGGTTTCTGGATCTCCTCGCGACGAATTTGAAGCGTGGGTGGTGATAAAAAAAGTTCCGGTTCTGGTGCAGGAATTAAAAACGGACACCCGATTCAGCCTTAAGGGTGCGTCTTTCCAATCGGTATTGGTGGTCCCTCTGCATGTGCTCAAGTCCATGACAGGTTTTTTAAGAGTAGAATCTCCGGAGCCCAAGGCCTTTCAAGCGGAGGATTTGAGAACGGTGGACTTGCTTTCCACCATGGCTTCACTGGCCATGGAAAACGCCAAACTGTATGAGCGTATCCAAGAAATGGCGGTGCACGATGGATTGACGCAGTTGTACACGCACCGCAGCTTCCAAACCCGATTGCAAGAGGAAATATTGAGGGCCGGTCGCAGCCAGACACCATTGTGCTTGATCATGGGGGATGTGGATCATTTCAAAAAATACAATGATTCTTATGGGCATCAGGCGGGAGATTTGGTCCTTAAAACGGTGGCTTCCGTATTGAGCCGTTATACGCGGGAAGTGGATTTTGTGGCCCGGTACGGGGGGGAGGAGTTTGCCGTGATCCTTCCGGCCGTGGTTCGTTCCAAGGGGATAGAATTCGCCGAGTTTTTAAGAGCTCGTGTGCAGGAAGAACCTTTTGTATTCCAGGGGCAGAAAACTCACGTCACCATGAGTTTCGGAGTTTCTTCTTTCCCTCAGGATGCCACCAGTTCCAGTCAGTTAATCCGAGTGGCCGATGAACGAATGTATAGAGCCAAAAAAAATGGAAGAAACCAGGTTGTTGCTTAGAGCTGGACTTTTGCAAAAGGTACTTATGGGGTCCTGTCTGGGGTTTGCCAGCGCGGGTCGGCTCAAATCTTTTGACCCAAAAGATTTGGCCTTCGACCTCAGCCGCCACCCCAATGGGACATTTGGGTCCCCAGCGGCTTCCGGACATCCCGCTTCAGCCGGCAAATCCCCAGCCACCCCCTCTCTTAAATTTGCAAAAGTCCAGTTAGAGCTTAGGACTTGAGAAAATGGAAACATTGAGCCTTTCGCTTATCGCGTTGGCGCCGGGACTCTCTTTATTTTTGGGTTTCCCGGGCAAAAGAGTTCGGGTGCTGAGCGGACTGGGGATAGGCGTCCTGGGCTGGCTTTTTTTGGGGGGGTCCAATCCGGCTTTTTCTCCAGAAATTTGGGCGGCGTTTATTTTGTGGACCTTTTTGGTTTACGGTTATTCGCTGTACCGCTGGCAAATGGTGGAGAGTGCAGTAAAAAAATGGACGCAAAATCTTGAGGGGCGTCAGAAAACCAAGCAAGAAATGGAGCGGGAGCTTTCCCGCCTGAAGCATAAGGGCAGCCAAGGGGAAGAAGATCAAAACCGAGCGTTGGCCATTTATGGGCTGGTAAAAAGCCTGTCGGAAGCTCTGAATTGGGATGCCATAAAACCCAAATTGGAATCCACCATGAAACGTTATTTGGGCCTGGAGGAATTTGCTCTGTATATCTCCGATATGGATTCCGCAGATCGCATGCAGTTTTTGGTGAGAAAGGGATTGCTGGGATCGGTGGGGGCTACCTGGGAGAGTCTTAAAAAATTTTTGGAACAACAGGAAATCAGCGAGACTAAGTCTCATGTATTTTCTGAACAGAATGCCATTGGCGTTCCCATCCACCATAGCCAGGAATTGGTGGGGTATGTTTTTGCGAAGCTCCCAACAGGGACCCAGCCGCAGGAGGTTCTTTCCAAAACCCAGGGGTTTGCAGAGGAAATTTCCTTCGCCTTGAAGCGGCTGCGCCTTTTTCAGGAGGTAGAGAAACTTTCGGAGATGGACGGACTCACGGGTGTGTACCGGCGCAGGGTGATGGAGGAGCGGCTGCGGGATGAAACTTTAAGGGCGCGCACGTTTAAAACGGTTTACTGTTTCATGCTTCTTGACATCGATCATTTTAAAGGTTTGAATGATACTTACGGCCATCCTTTCGGCGATTTGGTTCTCCGGCGAGTGGGAGAGATTCTAAAATCTTGCGTGTACGAGACCGATTTTGTCGCCCGATATGGGGGTGAGGAGTTTGCCGTCATTCTTCCTCGCGCCGAACCTCTGGGTGTTTTAAGAAAGGCGGAGATCATCCGCTCCATGGTGGAACGGGAAGCTTTTATACACGGTTTGGATACCGTTCACACTACTCTCTCGATCGGGATCGCTCATTTTCCGCGCGACGGCCAGACTCCGGAGGAGGTGGTGGCTCGGGCGGATCAAGCTCTATACCGGGCTAAGGAACAGGGCCGCAATCGCACGGTGGACATAGGAAGTTAAAATGTTTGCGCAAATTTAGGAGGTCTTTATGGATGAACTAAACCCTATGGGAGAATCGCATTCTTCTCGGAAGAAAAATCTGGCCATACTGCTCATCGCTTTGTACGGGTTTTCGGTTTTGGCGGCCGTCGTCATTTTATGGCGGGGAGGGTTGAGAACCAAAGAATCTAATGGCGGAGCTTCTGCTATTTCTTTGCTGGCCAAACGAAAAAAAGAGGCGGTAGGGTGGGTTTCTATTCATGGCCCGATCTTTGAATCCCAAAGCGGACGAATTTGGGATCTGGGAGTCCAACAATGGGTCCATCGCTTGAATGCTTTGGCGGAGAAGCCGGAGATAAAGGCTATTGTCCTGGATATCAATTCTCCCGGAGGGAGTGTGGGTTCTGTCCAGGAGCTGCATGATCAAATCGCGAAGGTGCGCAAACAGCACAAAAAACCGGTGGTGGCTCTTTTTGGGGATGTCGCCGCGAGCGGGGGCTATTACATCGCTTCCGCCTGTGACAAGATTGTGGCCCATCCAGGGACTTTGACCGGCTCCATCGGGGTCATCTTCAACGTCACCAATGTGCAGGGCATTCTGGCCAAGTTGGGAATAAAGATGGATGCGATCAAGTCCGGCAAGCACAAAGATATCGGTTCTCCCACACGCCCCATGACGCCTGAAGAAAAGCAGATCCTGCAAGGCTTGATCGACGACGCCTATTCTCAGTTTTTGGCGGCTGTTTCGGAGGGCCGCCGGATGCCTTTGGAGAAAGTCAAGCCCTTGGCGGATGGTCGTATTTATACGGGACGGCAGGCGCAGAGCATGGGTTTAGTGGACGCGTTGGGCGGCGCAGAGGAGGCGGTTCAGCTAGCGGCTCAGTTGGGCGGAATCAAAGGCAAGCCCAAGATCGTTCGAGAGGTGGATGCCTTGGATCAGTTTAGGAGTTTTCTAGAGACGGAGTTCGGCCGCCTTTATCAGGTGGATGGAGAAGCGGTTAAGGTGGCATTGATGGAGAAAATGGAGAGGTGGGGCCAAAGCTCTTTGGAATACCGATGGGTCAATTCTTGGTAAGGACAATTTAAATGTTCTCAAACACCTTGGAAATTTTATCGGACCTTTTGGAATCTCCGAGCCAGACTGTTCAGAGGATCGTCGTTACCCGACCCATACCTTTGGGCTTTCTGGCTTATTTGGTGGGGGCTGTCAGTTTATTCTTATCTCGCTGCCTTGCCCATCGCGGCTTTCTTATGGAGCCTGGTCTTCCTTTGTTCCTGTGGATTTGTTTTTGGCAGTTGAGTTTAGGTTTTTTTCTGACCGCACTGGCGCATCTATTTGTGGAGATGGGGGGCGGGTCCGGCTCGGCCAAGGGGCTTTTCGTTTTGCTTGGGCTCAGTGAGCTCGTGTGGGCGGTGACTCTACCCGTGGTCTTGATCTTGGGTCTTTTTTTGCCGGTGCAGGGCTGGGAGGTGTCCTCTGCTTTTTTGATCTTTGGATTTCTTAATCTTTTTTTTAAGGCCAAGAGCATCCAGGTCAACTATGGAGTTCCCTCCAGTAGAGCGTGGTTTATTTTAGCTCTTCCTTACCTCTTGATTTTTATCCTTCCCATTGTCTTTATGGGATTGACGGTTTGGGGAATTATTTCTTAGACCGATCTCATGATTCACTTCCTACCATTTCCTTCTCTGTTTATCCCATTATTGACTTTCCTGAATGATCAGAAGATATACCCTTTCAATCCAAGGCGGAGACATGGTCAATAATCACCAAATTTCCCAAATCTTTGAGGAGATGGCCGAACTTTTGGAGTTGTCTGGGGAGAATATTTTTCGTGTTCGAGCCTACCAGAAAGCGTCTCAAATCATTGGGGGACTGACCAAGAATGCGAGGGATCTCTCTCAAAAGGAGCTTCTGGAGATTCCGGGTATAGGAAAAGGAATCGCGGCCGGCATAGAGGAGATGGGCCGATCGGGAAAGTTGCAGGATTTAGAGAAGCTGCGAAGCCGGTTTCCCAAAGGGCTTCTGGAAATTTTGCGTGTGCCGGGACTGGGTCCCAAGCGCGCCATGATCCTTTTCAGTAAGCTGAAAATTGATTCGGTGGATAAGCTCCGAGAAGCCATCGAGCGTGGAAAGCTTCGTGAGTTAGATGGGTTCGGGGCCAAGCTGGAGGAAAATATCCGCAAGGGACTCACCTTTGCACAGGGAGCCGGCAAAAGAATGTTGTACTGGAACGCCCGTCTGCTCATGCAAGATATGCTTAAGGTTTTAAAAGGGTTTCCCGAGGTGGTGGAAGCAGTTCCAGCGGGAAGCTACCGGCGCGGACGGGAGACGGTGGGGGATCTGGATATTTTGTGCACTGCCCGGGATGGGGTAAAGGTTTTAGAGCATTTTGCGAAACTCCCTCAAGTGGAAAGAGTGTTGGCTCAAGGAGAATCCAAGGCCTCGGTCTTGCTTAGAGCAGGGCTCCAGTGTGATTTAAGGGTAGTGCCTCCGCATTCTTTCGGTGCTGCTCTGCAGTATTTTACCGGATCCAAGGATCATAACGTCGTGCTTCGGGAGTTGGCCCTTAAAAAGGGCTATTCCCTTAATGAGTATGGACTTTTTAAACTCTCAGACAAAGAACACAAAAGGCCGGTAGCGGGAAAAACGGAAGAAGAAATTTACAAAATGTTGGGCTTGGCGACTATTCCTCCGGAGTTGCGAGAAAACAGAGGAGAGATTCAGGCGGCTCAGGAAAACCGTCTTCCCCGTTTGATCGAGATGAAGGATGTCCGGGGAGATTTTCACAACCACACCTTTCACACGGATGGAAGACACTCCATGGAGGAGATGGCTCATGCGGCGGAAAAGATGGGTTGGGAGTGGGTGGCGATAGGAGATCATTCTCAATCCCTCAAGGTGGCTCGCGGTCTTTCCGTAGAATCTTTGCGAAAAAGCTTCCGCGAGCTTCAGGAAGTTCAAAAGAAACTGCCGCGCCTCCATTTGCTACGATCCATGGAGGTGGACATTCTTAAGGATGGGAGTATGGATTACCCTGATGCGGTGTTGGAGGAGATCGATGTGGTGGTGGCCTCCGTGCACAGCGCTTTTAATTTGCCGGAGTCGGAAATGACAGACCGCATCAAGAAGGCGATCCGTAATCCTCACGTGGATATTGTGGGACATCTTTCGGGAAGATTGTTGGGACGCCGGGAGTCTTACCAGGTGGACACGGAAGAGGTCCTTAAGGAAGGGGCTTTAACGCAGACTGCTTTCGAGATCAACGGACAACCCCAACGCCAGGACCTTTGGGATGTTCATGCCCATCGGGCTAAAGAGCTTGATGTGCCCTTGGCCCTCACCACCGACGCGCATGCGGTGGAGCAGTTCGAGTACATGGCTCTGGCGGTGATCCAGGCTCGTAGGGCTTGGATCGAGAAAGAGGATGTGCTGAATAGTTTGAGTATTAAGGAACTTAAAGAATGGCTGAAGAATTAGATATGAGAGATGAGTTATGAGATATGAGTAGGAGATTTATATTTAGGACTCATAACACATCCCTCATCCCTCATCCCTAAGAA
>JACQJM010000128.1 GCA_016205045.1 Elusimicrobiota bacterium
GGATGGTTGGATTTCAAGCCGAGCAGATAGAGCGAGCGCGGGCCGAGGGACGGCTGCGGGTTGATCCGGAAACTTTATCGAATCATCTAAGCCGAATCAGCGAAGAGTCGGTCCGGCGAAGCTGGTGGGATCATGTTCGGCTGCTGAGATCGAAACATTGGTATCGTGGCGGGATTTACGCGGTGGATGGGACGGATATCACTATCCCCTATGGCCAAGAACAGAATTACGAGGGCGCGGAGCATCGTGGGGAGGCGATAGGTTATAAACTTGTGGTGGTGCTCAATATCGACGAGGGTCATGAGCGCGTTGTGGCATGGGCGTTGGGGGGACTGGCTCGGAATGAGAAGACGATGCTCAAGGAAATCTTCAGGGGCTTAAGGGAACAGTTTGGCCGCCTGGGTGACTGGATGAATATTTTGGTGATGGACCGTGGGTACTGGGGTGCCGATTTTTTAGGTGGACTTAAACACGATGAGGGGATTGACTACGTTACTCGATCACGGGATGACGAGGTCGATGTGGTTAAAGACGTGGAGGGGCTGGCCAGACTTGAGAGCACCCTTTGGCATGAAGTGCCGGAGCAGCATAGTAGGCTGGGAAACATGTTAGTTCGGATGGCTGGTTTTTCCGGTGTGCCACTTTATGACGAACATGATAAGGATCATGGGCCATGCCAGGTGGTGATCGCGGAAGAATACGACTTGAAGGGCCAGCGTCTGCCGGAGCGTCCCCGGTTTCACTACGTGACCAGCCTGCCCCTGGACCCCACTAATGCCCAATCCGTGCAGCAGGTTCGCACCTACTATCGCCGACGCTGGTCTGTGGAGAATCAAGGATTCTGGGTTTTGACCAAGCGGTGGAATTTGGATACGTTGGTGGCACGAGACCTCAACGCCATACGAGCCCGATTAAACTTTGCGCTACAGCTCTACAATGCGGAGAATTGCTGCGCCTGGAAACATCCCGGAAGTTTCCAGGAGGAGTTACCACGGCTTAAACGGCCACCAAAGGGCGAGCGGTTGGGGAAACCGTCCATCATGGTGTACACGCCGGAGGGCAAGGTGGGTTCGTTTCAAGTGGGCGAGTACACCGCGTTGATCCGAAAAGCGCTTAAATTGAAAGTTCGCCAGGGTTTAGGCCAAGGCCGATCAATCGAGGACATCCTCAGGGATCTTTGAACCAGCGCTTGGCTTGCGGGCCAGGCGCGGAAATATCGAAAGTAAAGCGTGGCCGTTGTGCCGGCTGTTAGCTGCGCTGCGACGAGATTTGGGGCCATCCGACGAGCACGCTCAAAATCTACTTTCGATTTTCCTGAATTTTCGGCACACCCGTTGACATCCTCATGAAAGGGTGTGTATACTTTTTGAGGAGTTCTGATGGAAACCCAGCAAAAAACAGAGATTTATTCCCCGGGTTTAGAGGGTGTCATTGCCTGTAAAACCCGTATATGCCAAATAGATGGCCAGGCCGGCAAATTGTACTATGCAGGCTATCCTATTGAGGATCTAGTCCATCACTCTACGTTTGAGGAAGTTTCCTTCCTCCTGTGGCAACAGAGGCTTCCTCGTCAGGATGAACTCGAACAACTGGATAAAATGTTTAAGGAAACTCGGTCGCTCCCAGCGGAGGTGCTGCAGTTTTTGGAATTAATGCCCCACACCTCCCATCCTATGGATGCGCTAAGAACCGTCGCGAGTTTGTTGGCCTGCTTTGACACCAACCTGGAAAAATCTCCGGAGGCCAATCTACAAAGAGCCATTTTCTTGACCGCTCGGTTCCCCACCATTGTTGCTAATTTCCACCGGTTGAGACAGAACCAAAAGCCGATTCAACCTCATCCGGATCTGGGTCTTGCTGCCAACTTCCTTTATATGCTTTTGGGCAAGGAACCCACGGCCGATCAGGCGCGGGTGATGGATGCCGCGCTGATTTTGCATGCCGATCATGAGATGAACGCCTCTACGTTTGCTGCCCTGGTGACGGCCTCGACGCTGTCGGATATTTACTCGGCGGTAGCCAGCGGTATTGGGGCTCTGAAGGGTCCTTTGCATGGAGGGGCTAATGAGGCTGTTTTGAAAATGCTTTTAGAGATTGCGGATCCTGCCAATGTGGAGAGTTATGTGGAGCAGGCGTTAGTCAAGAAAACCAAAATCATGGGATTCGGCCACCGGATTTATAAGAGCTATGATCCCCGGGCGCGCATTTTTAAAGAGTATGCACGGAGACTTTCAGGCAGGACAAAATTCAGTCGATTTTTCAAGATCAATGAGAAACTGGAGGAGGTGATGCAGGCAAAAAAAGGCCAACATGGCATTTTTCCCAACGTAGATCTGTATTCGGGCATTGTGTATCACCAGTTGGGAATTCCCGCAGATTTATTCACTCCTATCTTTGCTATCGCTCGCGTGGCGGGCTGGACGGCGCACATTTTAGAATATTGGCGGGACAATCGTTTGTTTAGACCCAACGCGCTTTATGAAGGACCTCCTCCAAGACCTTACGTTCCCATCGAGCAACGAAGATAAGTCATGAGTCAAGGGTCAAGAGTCCAGACTCTCAACTCGCAACTCTAGACTCTTTTTTCGCATGAAACTCTTAGAGTACGAATCCAAGGCTCTCTTAGAACTTTATCACATCCCCTTGTCCAAATCCGGAGGAGTCATTTCTTCTGCGGGCCAATTGAACTCTGCGCTGAAACGAGCAGGATGCGGTCCCTGGGTGATCAAAGCCCAGGTATTGGCGGGTGGGCGGGGGAAAGCGGGAGGGGTTAAGATTGCCAAAACCATGGTGGAGGCGAAGCAGGTGGTTAAAGCGATGTTGGGAATGGAATTAAAGACCCACCAGACGGGAGGGCGTACCCTTGTGGTGCGTGAGGTGTTGGTGGAGCATGCAGCTCCGATTGATCGCGAGATTTATTTGGCTGTCACAATGGACCGCGGTAAGGGTTTGCCTGTCCTGGTGGGTTGTGGCGAGGGCGGGGTGGAGATTGAAGAGTTGGCCAGGACAAAACCCGAAAAGATCCTTCGGGAAGAGGTGGATCCTTCAGAGGGATTGAATCCCTTTCAGGCCAGACGTCTTTGTTTTTCAATGGGAATTCCTGCCGATCAACTCTCGATTTTCGTTCGAACGGCGCAATCTCTGGCGCGTCTCTTTTTGGAAAAGGATGCTAGTGTGGTAGAAATTAATCCTTTGGTCTTGAGCCGTGGGAAACTCCTAGCCTTGGATGCCAAGATCGTTCTGGACGATAATGCTTTGTTTAGACATCCTGATTTTGCCAAACGGAGTGACCATGAATCCAGCCCTCTGGAGAGGGAGGCTAAGAGGGTGGGTATCTCTTATATCGGTTTAGAGGGAAACATAGGCTGTTTGGTCAATGGGGCCGGTTTGGCTATGGGAACCATGGATTCCATTAAGTTGGCGGGGGGGGATCCCGCTAATTTCTTGGACGTCGGCGGCGGGGCCAGTGCGGCCCAGGTGGAAAGCGCATTTAATATTCTTCTCAGAGATAAGAAGGTGAAGGCGGTGCTAGTGAATATTTTTGGCGGGATCATGAAGTGCGACACCATCGCAGAGGGTATTATAAAGGCAATATCAAGTTTGAAGAGCGAAACACAAAAGGCGAAGCGCAAAGCTGGTTTTTCTCCTATAGTGGTTCGTCTGGAGGGAACACACGTCCAGGAAGGCAGAGATCTATTAACCCGCTCAGGGCTGCCCATCATTCAGGCGCATAGCCTTTCCGAAGCAGCGGAGAAAGCAGTGCAAGCTGCTAAACAGGAGGGATGAGTGATGAGGGATGGGTTATGAGTAAAAAGCCGAAATTTATAGTTTTTCCTAACAGTTTCTCATATCTCATATCTTTCTCTACATGTCTATCTTAGTTAACAAAGAAACTCGCGTGGTGGTTCAAGGAATCACCGGCTCTGCCGGTTCTTTTCATGCCCAACAGTGTTTGGAATATGGGACTCAAGTGGTGGCAGGGGTTACGCCAGGCAAAGGGGGAACTTCTTGGAAACCAGGTTCCGGTCAAGGTTCTCAAGAGTTGCCTATTTTTAACACCGTCTCTGAGGCGGTTCGGCAAACGGGGGCGGATGCTTCCCTTATTTTTGTTCCTCCTCCTTTTGCCGCGGACGCTATTTTAGAAGCCGCGGATGCGAATTTGCGCATCATTGTTTGTATTACAGAAGGGATTCCTGTTTTGGATAGGGCGAGAGTGAGACAGAAACTTGGGGTTAGGGGTCAGGGGTCAGGGGTCAGGAAAGAAGAACTATCCCCTCGCCCCTCACCCCTCAACCCTGTCTTAATAGGCCCCAATTGTCCCGGCATCATCACCCCGGGCCAGTGCAAGATGGGAATAATGCCGGGATATATCCATAAGCCCGGTCCAGTGGGCGTGATCTCTCGTTCAGGAACATTGACCTATGAAGCGGTGTGGCAACTGACTCAGAAGGGTTTGGGGCAATCCACGGTGGTGGGGATTGGGGGTGACCCCATTGTCGGATCAAGTTTCGTGGATTTGCTGGAGTTGTTTGAAAAAGATTCGGTAACTCAAGCCGTGCTCATGATTGGAGAGATCGGGGGGTCTTCGGAAGAGGCCGCAGCAGAATTTTTTAAAAAACATATGTCTAAACCTCTTTTTTCATTTATTGCCGGAAAGACGGCACCTCCCGGAAGGCGGATGGGGCATGCCGGGGCTATTGTAGAAGGAGGAGCCGGCACCCATGAAGGAAAGATCAAGGCCTTAAAACAAAATGGAGTCCGCGTCATCGAAAATCTGAGTGACATCGGTGCCACAATTTCCTCTCAGCTTTCACATTTTCATCCTACGGTTACGGTCAACTGAAGTCATGCAGTGCCATCTGTTTTGCAGATGAGGATAGAGCGCTAAGTCCAGGAGGAAACCATGGGTCCCAAAACCCCCTGTGGTTGCTAAACCACAAGAAAACAGGAGCCACGGAAGAGTAAATGATCCTTGGTGCACAGGGATTAGATACGTCCGTGGCTTTGTTTTTGCTACAATCTGGCCAAATGCCAGAAGAGAAGGCTTCTTCTCCCTTCCGATTTTCTCGATACTTTGGTATCGGCTTCAGTCTTTTAGTTTTAATTCTTTTTGTGGTGGGATTTTTTGACGGCCTCGAAAACCGTTGGCAAGACACGCTTTTTCGGTTGCGCGGCATGCAGTTTTCGGATCCTCGCATTCTCTTGGTCACCCTGGATGACATCACCATCGAGAAAATCGGACGGTGGCCCATCCCCCGCCATTATTACGCGGACCTTTTGGAAAAACTTTCAAAGCTGGGAGTTCGCGCGGTGGGTTTGGATATTTTATTTTTAGAACCCTCTATCCCTGAAGAGGATCAGGCAATAGCCCGCGCCACACGTCAGTTTAAAAACTTAGTCAATGCGGTAGACAACAACCCTCAGGTTTCCTCGCATTTCGAGTTTCGATTTCCTCTTAAAGCAATTCAGAAAAATAACCCCCCTTTGGGAGTGGTGAATGCTTATCCCGATTCCGATAATGTGGTGCGCTTTTCGTTGCTTTTTTGGGATGGGTGGAATAAGGCCGCCAATTCTCCCATGAGACTTCCCGCTTTGGGTCTGCAAACTTTGGCCATTTATGAGGGAAAGCCGCTGGAGTACTACGAGAAGAACTTCCCTAAACAAGTCCGACTGAATATCCGAGGGCAAAGAACATTCTGGGTGACCAATCCAAAAACAGGCCAACTGGAAGAACATTTTGAGTATGGCTTCAAACGCCTGTCCTTCATCAATATTTTAGAAGGGCGATTGAATCCGCAGGAAAAAAATCAATTGAAGGATTCTATGGTGTTGGTGGGCTCCATCGCGCGAGGGGCCTATGACCATTATCCTTCTCCTTTTTTTGAACAGACTCCAGGGGTGGAGATTCACGCCAACCTGATAGACAATCTTTTGGATAAAAGATATTTGCGGGAATCTTCTGCGTTGTGGACCTTGGCTTTAATTTGTGGCATGGCTTTTTTGGGGATATGGTTTATCCAATTTAGCCCATTGGTGGGCGCTCTTTCAACCTTGGGAGTGTTGTTGGCCTGGGCAGGAGTGGATTACTGGTTATTTTTAAAGAATATCAGGGTGGATTTTGTTTCCCCCGCGGGTACTCTATTTATTACCTACGTAGTTCTTCTGGTCCAGAAAGCTCTCCTAGAGAATCGGGAAAAACGCCAGATTAAGAACATGTTCGGCCAATACGTGGCCCCGGAAGTGGTGGATATCCTGGTGAGGGACCCTTCCAAGTTAAAGCTGGGTGGAGACAAACGTGAGATGACCGCTTTTTTTCTGGATATCGCCCACTTCACCAACATCTCGGAGAAAATGGATCCCACAGCGTTGATCGAATTTCTGAATGAATATCTTTCCGCTCTGACGGATGTAGTGCAGAAGAATAAGGGAGTGGTGGATAAGTGTATCGGCGATTGTATCATGGCTTTTTGGAATGCCCCCCTGGATGAGCCCAATCATCGGCAGCTGGCCTGTTTGTCGGCGGTGGAATGTATCCAGGCTTTGCAAGACTTAAATCGTCGGACCAATCATCTTCCGTTGAGCGAAAAGCCTTCCATCCGCATTGGTCTGAATTCCGGCTATATGACGGTGGGCAATACGGGATCCTTAAGAAAAAAGGCCTATACGGTCATCGGAGATGAGGTCAACCTGGCTTCCCGTCTGGAGGGAGCTAATAAATTTTTTGAGAGCAAGATTTTAGCCAGCGAAGCCACTTATGCATCCTCCCGAGATTTGGTGGAAGCGCGGGAAATAGGAAGAATACGCGTGGTGGGGAAGGCCATCCCCATACGGGTCTATGAGCTTCTTGCAAAAAAAGGCGAGTTGAGTGATAAGGAAAATAAAATGTTGCATGCTTATCGGGAAGGTTTCGATCTATTTAAATTAAGAAAGTTCAAAGAAGCCGTTCGCTCTTTTAAGGCGGCTCTATCCGTTGATTCGGAGGATGGTCCTTCAAAATTGTATTTAAGAATCTCTGAAGATTATGTGGCAGCTCCCCCACCCTCCAATTGGGATGGGGTGTTTAATCTGACGGCGAAATGACAAATGAGGGAATTGGGGAAATAGGGATTGAGGGATTGGGGGTTTTTATAAGAGACTTAATCCCTTAATTCCATAATCCCTTAATCACTTCTAAAAAATGGTAATTTTCTGGCGGCTCATTTTCGGGCATCTTCTGGCCGATTTTACTTTCCAGACTAACCTCATCAATTCCTGGAAAAGGCGCAGTGTGTGGGGCATGTTGGTGCATTGTGCTACGCACCCTTTTTTCTACATTCTCCTCACCTATCCCTATCTCAATCAATTTTGGATAAAAACCAATGTGTTTCAGTTCCAGGGATGGACCTGCATTTTGCTCATTTTTGTTTTTCACTTCCTGGAAGACCAATGGCGAGTTTTCACCATCCACAAATTCAAAACACCCGACAATACCTTGTATCTTTTATGGGATCAGGTGATTCACATCGCGGTCATTTTTCTCTTTTTCCCGCTGAACCACATGAATTCGGAAATGGTTATTTTTCCCGAAAAATTGACGGTGCTGGGCTGTCTCTTTGTGGGGGTGACGCACTTAACAACGGTGCTTATTTTCTTTTTGGAGAAGGATTTTGTGGGAGGAACGTTCCCGGAGTTCGATGAAAAATACCTGGCGATTGCAGAAAGGGTGGTGCTGACACTTTTCTTTTTACTGCCGGGGTATTGGTGGATCTTTTTTGCCCTGCTTTGGGTAGGACATATGTATTATCTGCGTTCCAAGCGCATCGTAGATTTTTCCTGGTTTAGTTTTTATGTGGGAGTCTCTGCGGCCGTATTTTTTGGGAGCCTTGCTCGCCTGGTTTACTACAGTTGACAACTTGCCGTAAGCATGTGAGCAAGTGAGCCCGCGAGACGGTTTACTTGCTAACGAGCTCGCGTACTTACGAATCCTTAAAGGAGATCTATGGAAGACATCTT
Organism: Elusimicrobiota bacterium; assembly: GCA_016205045.1. Classification (GTDB taxonomy): domain Bacteria; phylum Elusimicrobiota; class Elusimicrobia; order JACQJN01; family JACQJN01; genus JACQJM01. The sequence goes on from JACQJM010000128.1 coordinate 7,993, forward strand.
TATATTGAGTGCGGCCCGTACTCCTATTGGGGCTTTTATGGGTTCTTTAGCGACGTATACGGCCCCTCAGTTGGGATCTAAAGTCATCGCCCAAGCTTTAACTCGGGCCAATGTAAAGCCTGAGCAAGTGGATGAAGTGATCATGGGAAATGTCATTTCCGCAGGCATCGGACAGGCCCCTGCTCGTCAAGCCATGATCTATGCCGGACTGCCACCCAAGGTGGGGGCTACCACCGTCAATAAGGTGTGCGGTTCGGGACTTAAGGCGGTGATGCTGGGGGCTCAATCCATCCGCTTGGGAGATTCCGCGGTGGTGGTGGCTGGCGGAATGGAGTCCATGTCGAAAGCTCCTTATCTTCTGGAAAAAGCCAGAACAGGGTATCGCTTGGGGCACGCAGAGTTGGTGGATTCCGTGATCAAGGATGGTTTGTGGGATCCCTACGGCAATATCCATATGGGACTCTGTGGGGAGATGTGCGCCGAAAAGCATCAGGTTTCTCGCGCGGAGCAGGATGAGTATGCCATATTGTCTTACACTCGTGCCCAGGAAGCTCAGAAGGGTGGTTTATTCACGGAGGAGATCGTCTCCGTGGATGGGCTTACGGAAGATGAGGAACCCAAGCGGGCTTCTTTCGATAAATTGCCCAAACTCAAACCTGCTTTTAAGCCTGGGGGGACCATCACCGCGGCCAACGCCTCAAAACTCAATGATGGAGCGGCGGCGCTTATTTTAACTTCGGGCCCTAAATCCAAAGAATTGGAGGCAAAGCCCTTGGCGCGCATCGTGGGTTGGGCCACGTACTCTCAGGAACCGGAATGGTTCACCACGGCTCCGGCAGGGGCGATCAAGGCGTTGCTCCAGAAAGTGGGATGGGATCTGAAGTCCGTAGATCTCTTTGAAATCAATGAGGCTTTTAGTGTGGTCACATTGGCCGTGTGCAAGCTGGTGGGAATTCCTAAGGAAAAAGTGAATGTCCATGGAGGAGCGGTGGCGTTGGGCCATCCTATTGGAGCCAGTGGGGCGAGAATCCTGACAACTCTTTTGTTTGCGCTCAAACAAAAGAATCTAAAACGGGGAGTGGCCGCGATTTGTTTGGGAGGAGGAGAGGCGGTAGCGGTCGCTGTAGAGCGACAGTTCTAGGTTCTGAGTTCTAAGTTCCAAGTTGAAATCCATTATTTCATAATTCATATTTTTCTCCTTATGGTGGAATTGAAAGTTGGTAAAGGAATCATCCAATTAATTCAAGGCGACATTACCACAGTGGAGGTAGATGCGGTAAACCCTTAAGATTTACAACAAAGCGCTAGAGTTGTATCGATGAATAAATCCCTCAACCGGATTACTTTTTCCTTTTTAGATTTGGAGACCACGGGACTCTCTCCTTGGATGGGAGCCAGGGTATGTGAGGTGGCCGTGCTGCGGGTCAAGGGAGGCAAAGAGCTGGATCATTACCAAACCTTGGTTCATCCGTGTTGCCCCATTTCTTCGGAGGCGCAAAGAGTTCATGGGATTTCCAACGAGATGGTGGCCTCCAGCCCTAGATTTGAAGAAATTGTTCCCAACTTAAAGAAGTATCTGGAGAACACGGTGGTCGTTTGTCATAATGCTTCATTCGATATCTCTTTTATCAATCATGAATTTGGACGCATGGGGCTTCCTCCCTGGCAAGGTCCTGTCATCGACACTCTGGTCCTGGCTCGCCGACACTTTAAATTCCCCAGAAACAGTTTGGGCATCATTGCCCAAACCCTGGATATTGTTCCCGAGGGTTGGCACCGGGCCTTGAACGATGTGCGTATTTTAAGCCGCATCTTTGATAAATTCTTGAGTGAGTTTCATCAAAATGGGGTGAAAACTCTTCAGGAATTGCTTTCCTTGTAATGCCTAACCGCAAATCATTATTTTCTTTGGGTTCTCAGGTAACACTCCAGGAAGTTTTTCAGGTGGCTCACCGTAAGAAAAACGTGGTTTTCTCTCCTCCTCAGCGCAGTAAGGTCAAAACTTCCCGGAATTACTTGGAGAATGTCCTTCGGCAGGGGGAAACCGTCTATGGGGTTAACACGGGTTTTGGAGAGCTGGCCTCCACGCGCATTTCGCCGGAAGAGGTGCGTCAACTTCAAAAAAACTTCGTTTCCAGTCACGCATGCGGGATAGGCGAACCGCTGAGTGAACAGGAATCTCGCGCCATGCTTTTTTTGAGAACCAATGAGTTGGCTAGGGGATTTTCCGGGGTTCGCGTGGAATTGGTGTCTAAAATGGCGGATCTCCTGAATCGAGGAGCGGCCCCTCGGATTCCCAGCCAAGGTTCCGTGGGGGCTAGTGGGGATTTAGCCCCTTTGGCACATATGGCTTTGGCCATCAGAAAAATCATAGAACTTGAGGCTAAGGAGGGTTTGTCCCTCACAAATGGGACTCAAGCCATGCAGGCGGTGGGGGCCTTGGCTCTTGGTCAAGCTTTTTCTCTTTGGGAAACCGCCACGCTTTCCGCTGCCATGAGCTTAGAGGCTCTCAAAGGGACTCCTCTCCCCTATGAGGCGCCCCTGCATGAGCTCAAACCCCATGCGGGCCAGAAAAAAGTGGCCCGAAGGTTGCTGGAGTTATTGAGGGGAAGCCAAATCCGAGAGTCCCATCGGGAAGACGATCCCAGAGTGCAGGACCCTTATAGCTTGCGCTGCGTTCCTCAAGTGCACGGGGCGGTCTGGGACGTCTTGGGATACGCCCGATCCGTGGTGGAGATTGAGATGAACAGCGTCACCGATAATCCCGTGGTGGTGGGGCGACGCATATTCTCGGGGGGAAATTTTCATGGCCAGGGGCTGGCTTTCGCCTTTGATTTCGCGGCCACGGCGTTGACCGCTCTGGGAAATATTTCGGAGAGGCGTATTTTTCAGTTGGTGAGCGATCGGCATCATATTCTTCCTCCCTTTTTGGCTTCCCAGCCAGGATTGGAGTCCGGTTGGATGATCGCCCAAGTGTTGGCGGCCTCTTTGGCCTCCGAAAACAAGGTGTTGGCCCATCCCGCCAGCGCGGATTCCATCCCCACTTCAGGGAATCAGGAAGATTTTGTCAGCATGGGGATGACGGCTGCGATGAAGTTTAGAAAAATCGTCCAGAATGTGGCCGGGATATTGGCGGTGGAGGTGCTGGCGGCTTCTCAGGGGATCGAAACTCATCGACCCCTGGGGCCGGGATATGGGGTAGCCGCAGCCCTGCAAAAGCTGCGCCGAGTGTTTGTTCCTACTCGCGGGGACCAAGTTTTGGGGCCTTCCATAGAGAAACTAAAATTTATGATTTTGGAGGGATACTTGATTGAGATTTAGAGCCTATCCGAATATCTCTCTCCCAACCCCTCAACCCACCTTCTCCCCTGAGGGGAGAAGGAGAAAGGATGAGGGGAGAGGAGATAGTTTTTAGGATAGGTTCTTAGGGGTTGGGGATTGGCAAAAAAATGACTGGGATTAAAATCGAAGAGCCTGGATCCATGAGGAAAGTCATCAGGGCGCCTCATGGGAAGACGCTTTCCTGTAAGGGATGGCATCAGGAGGCGGCCTTACGGATGCTCATGAACAACCTTGATCCTGATGTGGCTGAGAAGCCTGAGGATTTGGTGGTGTACGGAGGACGGGGAAAGGCGGCGCGCAATTGGGATTGTTTTCATGCGCTGGTCCGTTCTTTGAAAAGTTTGGAAAACGACGAGACACTTCTGGTACAGTCGGGAAAACCGGTAGGAGTTTTCAAAACGCATCCTTGGTCTCCCCGAGTTCTTTTGGCGAATTCTAATTTGGTGGGTCAGTGGGCCAATTGGGATGTGTTCAACGAGTTGGAGAAATTAGGACTCATCATGTATGGTCAGATGACGGCGGGATCCTGGATCTATATTGGAACGCAGGGAATCCTTCAAGGAACCTACGAAACATTCGCCGCGGTCGCGGCCAACCATTTTGGCGGAGATTTAACCGGGAAATTGGTGGTGACGGGAGGCTTGGGGGGCATGGGAGGGGCGCAGCCCTTGGCGGCCACCATGAATGGAGCTTCCTTTCTTGCGGTGGATGTGGATCCGGATAGAATCCAAAAACGATTGAAGACGGGATATCTGGACATCCTAGAAACTTCTCTGGACAAAGCCTTGGGTGCCGTGCTGGAAGCCAAGAAAGCAAAACGGGCTTTGTCCGTGGGAGTGGTAGGAAACTGTGCCGAGATTTTGCCGGAACTGTTGCGACGCGGAGTCGAGATAGATGTGTTGACTGACCAGACCTCCGCGCACGACCCTTTGAATGGGTATATTCCTCGCGGCTATACGGTGCTGGCCGCGCAGGCGTTGCGGCAAAAGGATCCCAAGGGCTACGTTCAGAAATCCATGGAGTCCATGGCGGTCCATGTTCGTGCCATGTTGGGGTACCAAAAACGGGGAGCGGTCGTTTTTGATTATGGCAATAACATCCGGACCATGGCTTTTCAGGCTGGGGTTCAGGAGGCTTATGATTTTCCCGGCTTCGTACCCGCTTACATTCGGCCCCTATTCTGTGAGGGGCGCGGCCCTTTTCGCTGGGCCGCCCTTTCCGGAGATCCTAAAGATATTGCCGAAACGGATCGGTTGGTTCTGAAATTATTTCCCCGCAACGCCTCTTTGGCTCGCTGGATTCGCTTGGCCTCGGAAAAAATTAAGTTTCAAGGGCTCCCGGCGCGTATCTGCTGGTTGGGGTATGGGGAACGGGCTGAGTTCGGTTTGGCGCTCAACGATCTAGTGAAGAAAGGGAAGGTGCAGGCGCCTGTGGTGATGGGAAGGGATCATCTCGACTGCGGCTCTGTGGCCAGTCCTTATCGGGAAACGGAAAACATGAAAGATGGTTCGGATGCCATTGCGGACTGGCCCATCCTCAATGCCTTGCTCAATACGGCCTCAGGGGCGAGTTGGGTCTCTTTTCATCATGGAGGAGGCGTGGGGATAGGCTATTCTCTGCATGCGGGTCAGGTCACGGTGGCGGATGGGACCAAGGAGATAGAGGCTCGCATCGAGAGAGTTTTAACGAACGATCCCGGGATTGGGGTGGTGCGCCATGCCGATGCGGGATACGAGCAGGCCAAGGATTTTGCTCAGAAGCATAAAATTAAAATGCCAATGTCTCAGGGATGAGGGATGGGATATGAGTTATGAGCTTAAACCTAGTCTCGTTTTTGAGTTTTTGACTCATCTCTCATTACTCATCACTCATCCCTAATATATGTCTGCTTATACTTACGCTTTATGTGCTGCGCTCATCTGGGGTATCGCCCCTATATTTGAGAAGAGCGGCTTAGTTCAGACTCCTCCTTTGCTGGGGCTAGCTGTGCGTTCTTTGGGAGTTCTGATAGCGGTTCTTTTGTTGCTCCCCATGGTGCCTAATTTAGGAGAGGGACTCAAGAACACTCCGGGGAAGTCGATCCTGAACTTGATGGTGGGGGGATGTTTGGGAAGTGTCGTGGGACAGGTATTTGCCTACCAGGCAATGAAAAGAGCTGACGTTTCTCAGGTGGGTCCGGTCATGGGCTCTTGGCCACTTCTGGTCGTTTTGTATGGATGGATTTTTTTAGGAGAACCTTTGTCCTTAAAAAAATGCTTAGGGTCTGGTTTTATCGTGTTGGGAGTGTGGCTCCTAAGATGACACCCGTGATCGCGCTACGCAACATCTTGCGAGACTTGTTATGTCAGTTCCGGATGCATGGCGCGCTGTGGCGGCGGCTCGGTTTTGTGCTGTCCTATTACCGCAGTTATGCCAACCATCGGCGCCGCGGCCTATCGCAGGCGGATAGCCGTTTGGAGGCTCTGGGTGAGATGGCACGCTTGGGCCTTTCCTCTCGGATCGTGCGTGTGAGGTTGCCGAATGGGGCGCAGGCCGAGGTCGATTTATCTACGGCGAGCTTTTTGGCTAAGGAGTTGCTTATTGATCTGGAATATGGTCGCCTGCCACAGTTCCGTCCACATCCTGGTCAGACAGTGGTCGATGTGGGCGCCCATCAGGGTCTGTTCACCTTGGATTCCGCCCTGCGCGTAGGTCCGAGCGGCCATGTCGTATCGATAGAAGCTTCACCTAAGAACGCGCGATTATTGGAGCAGAATATCTTTCTGAATGGGTTGTCTCATGTGAAGGCCATTCACACGGCGGCCGGAGACTCCCCTAGAGAGGATATCCTTCACGAGACGAATCTGGCTTCGGGAGGTCATTCATTATCCCGGCAATTAATCGCTGGTGAGCGCGAAAAGCGCACTCCCAGGCAGGTGCGGGTGGATACATTAGATCACATCTTAGAGCTCGCGGGGTTCAACCGCGCGGACCTTATCAAAATTGATGTGGAAGGTTTTTGTCTCAATGTTCTGAAAGGAGCCACAAAAACATTGGCCTCTAGACCACGTCTTGTGATGGAGGTGGAGGGGGGGGCCGAGGAAATCGCGAAGGTCCGTGAGCACGTAGAGGCGCTCGGTTATCGGGTAGTAGCTTTTAACGCCATCCTATACGCGGAAGTTTAAAAAGGAGGAAAAATGGCTCAAGACTTTTCATTTGATGTGGTCTCCAAGGTGGATCTGCAAGGAGTGGAGGATGCGGTCAACACCTGCCTCAAGGAAATCGCCAACCGTTTCGATTTTAAAGGCAGCATCTCCAAGCTGGAATTGGATAAAAAAACCGGGGAGATCACCCTTTTTTCCGATGATGAGTATAAGTTAAAGAGTGTGTATGACATTCTGCAGACACGGTTGGTAAAACGCGGAGCTCCTTTAAAGAATTTCGTGCCGGGCAAAGTGGAGCTGGCCACGGGTTCCACGGTGCGGCAAGTGGTCAAGATCCAGCAGGGGATATCTACCGAGAAGGCCAAAGAGATCGTGCAGGTGGTCAAACAGTCCGGCCTTAAAGTGCAACCTTCCATCCAATCCGATCAAGTTCGCGTGGTTTCGCGTTCCAAGGATGAGCTCCAACAGGCCATAGCCCTCTTGAAGGGCAAGGATTTCGGCTTGGAGCTTCAGTTTGCTAATTACCGTTAAAGATTGAAAAATGAACAGTTCTGATTCTGCAAAGTTGTTTGTGGGCATTTCACAGCTTGTCACCCTGGCGGGAACGGAAGGACCTCGCCGGGGTTCGGGGATGAGCGATTTAAGTCTGTTCCAAGAAGGGGCGATTCTGGTGGATCAGGATCGGATTTTGGCGGCGGGATCTTTTCGTGAAATTTCTGCCTTGGCTCCGGCTCGCGGGGCTCGAAAAGTAGACCTGGGAGGCAGGGTTGTTTTGCCAGGGTTTGTGGATAGCCATACGCATCCTGTTTTCGCCCTGCCCCGTCTAAGAGATTTCTCCCTAAGGATTACGGGGGTTGGATATAAGGAGATTGCCGAAAAAGGAGGAGGCATCCTGTCTACCGTATCCACCATCCGAGAAACTTCTGAACCTGAGTTGGCAGAGCAGTTTCAAGAAAGAATGAATAGTTTTTTAGAGTGCGGGACTACCACCTTGGAGGCAAAGAGCGGTTACGGGCTGGACCTTCACTCAGAGCTAAAAATACTTAAAGCCATTGCCCGAGTGGCTTCCCAAGGGCCCTTGGAAGTTGTTTCTACTTTGTTGGGAGCGCATGCGGTTCCCGTGGAGTATCGTTACCGCCGAGCCGACTATATTCGTTTGGTGGCGGAAGAAATGATTCCCTCTGTAGTCAAGCATGGCTTGGCGGAGTTTGTAGATGTGTTTTGTGACAAGGGTTATTTTACAGTTTTAGAATCAGAAAAAATATTGAAAAAAGCGTTGGCAGTAAGGCTAAAGGTTAAGATCCATGCGGATCAACTTTCCCATTCAGGAGGGGCCAAGCTGGCCGCTCGTCTGAAGGCTGTTTCGGCGGACCATCTGGATCATGTTACCTCTAAAGACATGGCGGCTCTCAAGAAATCGGGGACCATTCCCGTTCTCATCCCGGCTTCCAACTTCTTTTTGGGGACAAAGTATGCTCCTGCGCGAAGATTGATTTCTCAGGATCTCCCCGTAGCTTTGGCCACCGATTTTAACCCAGGGACCTGCCCTTGTTGGAACATGCAGATGGTTTTGTCTATTGCCTGTACGCAGATGAAGATGACGGTGGAAGAAGCAGTCACTGCGACGACACTCAACGCGGCTTATGCGGTGGGCCGAGGAGATCGGTTAGGATCCTTGGTGGCCGGGAAACAAGCGGATTTTGTGGTGATGGATGTGGAGGATTATAGAGAGATCCCCTATTATTTTGGAGTCAACCACTGCGTGATGACCGTAAAAAAAGGCCAGGTGGTGTATGATAAGCTGGGCCTTGCCTCGCAGAGAAGTTGATAAGATGATAAGTTGGTAAGTTGATACAAAGGAGTTTCCTCAATCACTTATTAACTTATGAACCTATCAACTTATAAACTAAAATTTTAGTGAAAATTTTATTATTTGACCTAGACGGGACATTGGTGCATGCGGGGGGAGCGGGAAAAAGGGCCCTCAATAAGGCGATGAAACATCTCTATGGTGTTTCCGACGCCTGCGATAGGGTGGACCTGTCGGGAAGAACGGATTTAGATAATTTTACGCTGGCGTACCAAAGAAATCTTCATAAAAAACCCTCTTCTCGCGAGGTGACTCGCATCGGAAGCACGTATCTTAAATATCTGCCTGGAGAAGTGAAGCGGGCGCTTCGTCATAAGAGATACAGGCCACTTCCCGGTATTCGGAGATTCCTTTATCTTTTGAGTCGGAAACCAGGAGTGCTGGTGGGGTTGGGGACCGGAAATATCGAGAAGGGGGCGTGGGTAAAATTAAAACCTTCTGGACTGAATAAATATTTCTCTTTCGGGGGATTTGGGGCGGACCATCGACACAGGGCGCGTATGTTAAAGATGGCGGTGGCCCGCGCCAAAAAACTAATTAAAAAAAAGGGGACAGACCCCTTTTTTTATAATGATGTTTTTGTAATAGGGGACACCCACTTGGATGTTTTAGCTGGGAAAAAGGCGGGGTATAAGACCATTGCGATAACTTCTGGATTTGGGGATATCAAGCAGATCATCAAGGCCAGGCCTAATTTTGTCGCGCGTGATTTTAGAAATAGGAAGGTATGGTTTCGTTGGCTAGGAATATAAAGACTGGAGACTAGTGCACGTGGATATCAATCAGATATTAAATCGTTTGGCGGGCGCTTATGAGAAGTCTGTCTCTACGCCGTCCCATTTTAGGTCTAAAGTTCTTCAAGCGGTGGCAGAAGGTTTAAGAAAGGACCGGGAGGTTTTTGCTCAACTGATTTGTGAAGAAGTGTATAAGCCTTTGAAGGAAGCCAGAAGAGAGGTGGACCGAGCCATCTTTACATTCCAGTGGGCCAGCGAGGAGGCGTTACGATTCGGGGGGGAGTGGTTCCCCATCGATTTTGATCCTATTACAGAAGAAAGGTTGGTGATGGTGAGACGGGTGGCGCGGGGGCCGTGTCTTTTGATCGCTCCCTTTAACTTTCCCTTAAATTTAGTGACACACAAGGTCGCTCCCGCGATTGCGGTGGGAGCTCCGTTCCTTTTGAAGCCTCCTCCGCAGGCTCCCAAGACGGCACAGAAATTGAAAGAGTTGATTCTTGCCTCAGGGTGGCCTCAGGAGTTTTTTGAGGTGGTTTCTTGCTCTAATGAGGTGGCGGAGAGTTTGGTTCGGGATGAGAGGTTTCGCGTGCTTTCTTTTACCGGAAGCGCTCCGGTAGGTTGGAAGCTCAAATCTCTAGCTGGGAAAAAACATGTGGTTCTGGAGTTGGGAGGTAATGCTGCGGTGGGGGTGGCGGAGGATGCGGATATCCCTTGGGCGGCGGCACGATGCGCTTGGGGAGGTTTTTATTACTCGGGGCAAGTGTGCATTTCGGTCCAGAGGATTTATGCCCAAAAGTCCGTTTATGAAGAATTTAAGAAATATTTCTTAGCCAACGTAGAGGAGCTTAAGATTGGAGACCCTAAGGACGAAAAAACAGACGTAGGACCTCTCATCACGGAGGAGGTAGCCAAGCGTGTGGAAGGTTGGATTGAAGAGGCTAAAACGGCGGGGGCCAAAGTATTGATGGGGGGAGCTAGAAAAGGATCCTTCATTCCTCCTACTGTTTTGGAAAAGGTTCCTCCGCAATGCAAGGTGATGTGTGAGGAGGTGTTCGGGCCGGTGGCGATGTTGGACACTTATGCTCATTGGGAGGAATTAGTTCAGAAGATCAACGCTTCCCAGTATGGGCTTCAGTCCGGCCTATTTACGCGGAACCTCACCCAGGTGATGGAAGGGTGGAAGAAAATCCGGGTAGGGGGACTCATCGTGAATGATATTCCTGCTTTTCGATCAGATGCCATGCCTTATGGAGGGAGCAAGGAGTCGGGGATGGGACGCGAAGGGGTGAGGTATGCGATGGAGGAATATACGGAGCCAAGGAGTTTGGTGATAAAACCATAAAATAATCAATATAATAAAAGGGGACAGACCCCTTTTTAAAAAATGCCCAGAATAAAAAGGTTGTTGTTTAATGGGGTGGCTTGCCATATCATGGCGCGCGGTAATAATCGGCAGACCATTTTCCATGATGACCAAGATTTCAGATTTTTTCTCTGTTTGTTGAGAGAATGTAAAAAAGAGTTCCCATTTGAAATATTCCACTATTGTCTTATGCCCAACCATATACATCTTGTTTGTCGTGTGCTAAATGCAACCGATTTTGTAAAAGCGATGAAAAAGCTTTTCCAGAACTATTCTCAGCGGTATGTTGCTAGAAGGTCTTATGTAGGCCACGTTTGGCAAGGCCGTTATAAGAGTTTATTGATAGGAGGGGATCGGTATCTACTAGCGTGCGGGAGGTATATTGAATTGAATCCCGTTCGAGCCGGATTAGTTCGGAAACCAGAAGATTATCCCTGGTCCAGTTATAAGAGCTATGTTAACGAGACTCATGACTCTCTTGTGAAGCCCAGTCCACTTTTTGAAACATTAGGTCACACAATGGAAAAGCGAAGAGTGAATTACGCTAAATGGGTTGATGAGGGGTTGGTGAGTTCACAACTCTTAATGAGAGCTAATTTTGTTGGTTCTCGCAGTTCCATCAGAGATATGGAGAAGAGGTTGGGAGTAAAGGGTACTGCCCTAATAAGAGGAAGACCAAAGAAAAAGGGGTCTGTCCCCTTTATTTTAAATGCATAATTGGTGGAAGAAGTTTTTTAGTGTGTATCCTTTAGAGGTGCCGGCTAAGAATACGGCCCAGGAGGTTCGGTTTCTCCTCCGGGCTTTAAAATTAAAAAAGGGACAGGGGCTTCTGGATTTGGGATGTGGGGTGGGGAGACACAGCATTCCTCTGGCTCGGGCAGGATTCCGAGTGACGGGTTTTGATTTGACCCAACGCTATTTAGCCCAGGCGAAAAGGAGGGCTATTGGGAGCTCTATTCGGTGGGTTCGGGGAGACATGAGGCGGTTGCCTTTTCAGAATGAATTTGATGCGGCGATAAACATGTTCACGAGTTTCGGCTATTTCTCAAACATTCAAGATGATTTACAGGTGCTCCGAGCGGTTCATCGGGCGCTCAAACCCAGGGGTGTTTTCTTTTTGGATACGTTCAATGGAGAGTACAACCGCCTAAATTTTAGGGATCAGATTTGGGAGGAGTTGGGTGGGGGTAGATTTGTTCTGCGTTCCAACGCTTGGAAGGAGAGGGATGGAATCTTCACCGATTGGATTTTTATCGATCTGCGGCGTGGAGTTGGAAGGGGCAGGAGCTTCATCCGCATGTACGATAAAAAAAGGATTTCCGGGTTGCTTCGGAAAACGGGCTTTAGGCCTCTTCGTTTCTGGGGAGATTTCCAGGGGCATTCCTATGCTCCCCAAAGGAAGCGGTTGATGGTTCTCGCACGAAAAGTGTTATGATCCCGAACCTATGCTAGTCGAATGTGTTCCTAATTTCAGCGAAGGTAAAGATCAATCCAAAATAGATGCCATCGTTGGTGCGGCGAGGTCTGTGGGTGGCGTCAAAGTACTGGACATAGAAAAAGATCCGGATCATAACCGTAGTGTCCTAAGCTTTGTGGTGCCTGTCGAAACCGCCGTGGAAGCCTGCTTCCGAGTGGCTCAAAAATCAGTGGAGCTCATTGATCTCAACCATCACAAAGGAGAGCATCCTCGCATGGGGGCGGTGGACGTTATTCCCTTCATCCCCGTTTCCGGTTCCAGCATTGAAATCTGCGTGGAGTTGGCAAAAAAACTGGGCCAAAAAATCGGACAGGAGCTGAAGATGCCCGTTTTCTTGTACGATCGAGCGGCTTCCCGACCTGAGAGAAAAGACTTGGCCAATGTCCGCAAGGGACAGTTTGAGGGCTTGAGGGAGGAAATCGGGAAAAATCCGGACCGAGTTCCGGATTTTGGGCCCAATCGGATTCATCCCACGGCCGGCGCGGTGGCGGTGGGGGCGAGAGAGCAGATCATCAATTTCAATGTGAATCTTCTGACTCAGGATATGAATCTGGGCAAGGCGATCGCCAAGAAAATTCGAACCTCAGGTGGGGGATTTCCTTTTCTCAGAGCCAAGGAGATTCATCTGGAAAAGAAAAAACAGGTTCAGATTTCTACCGTGCTCACCGATTACCACGCCACCTCTCTCCAGACCGTCTTTGAAGCCATTCGGGTAGAGGCGATGGCCTGCGGGGTGGAGGTGGTGGATTCTGAGATCGTAGGGTTGGTGCCTCAGGCTTCTTTGGTGGACTTTGCCCTGTCCTCTTTGAAGCTGAGTTCATTTGACCCCAAGACCCAGATTTTGGAGAATCGGCTTAAAGAGATGAGTTCCGAATCTTCTGATTGGAAAACAGCGGCGCATCAGGTGGTGGCGGCTCTAGCGGAGACCACGGCTACCCCGGGAGGGGGAAGCGCGGCGGCGATCGCGGGGGCCATGGCCTGTGGATTGGGCCGCATGGCTTTGGGGATCAGTCTTCAGTCTAAAAAGCTGGAAGAGAGTAAGAGGCCGATTCTTCAAGGAGCTTTAAAAGAGTTGGAAGAGTTATGCCGCCAGATCGAGTCCTGCATTGCTGAGGATGCTTCGGCTTTTGAACAGTTTATGTCGGTTTTGAAACTGCCCCAAGAAGATCCCGCCAGACCGGAAAAGATCCAAGTGGCACTGAAACACGCGGCGGAAGTTCCTCTGAAGACCGCCCGCCTTTCTTTGAAAGCTCTCCATAGTTTGGCCAACTCCGGACCACTGGCTTTAGGAACGGTGGCTTCCGATATGAAGTGCGCCCGCCATCTGGCTCGTTCTGCTATCCACTGTGCTTTAGAAAACGTGAAGATCAATTTGGATTCCATAAAAGATCCTGCCTGCGTCCGCAGTTTCCAAAAAGACATCACCTCCATCCTGCAGGGGATATGTGAGTAGGTCCAAAATCGCCGGGTTTTTAGGGCTAAAGACCTATGACCTGCCTGAAGAATCTAAGTCATAATGTGATCTTAGATGAAACTCCTTTCTGGTCTTAGCGTTTTCATGCTTTTATGGACCGCTCCCGGCCTGGGAGCCTACCAGGCTTTGGCTCAGGTGAGCGGGAGTAGAGGGACATCTGTTCCTATGGGCAATATCTCCTCCGGGAGAGCAGTGGGAAGTGCATTTGTAACTCAGAATAATATCCGATTTATGGAACCTGCAGGGGCCGTGGAGGCTTACGATGCATTCCAGATAATGGCTCCTGTGAGGGTGCCTAACCCACAGATATCTGGAGTTCGGAGAGTTGAAATCACAGAACTTCCCCAGAGTCCCTCTCTCCTTGTGGGAGAGGGTAGGGTGAGGGGAAAGTCTCCGACGATTGTCATCCCCACCTTCGTCCTCCCCCATCAAGGGGGAGGAGTGAATTGGGGAAGTTCTGTTGAAATCATTTCTGCGGTGCGCGGATCGGTAGGCAGAGTTTGGGCAACCGTGAAACCGATGGTAGAACCTGTGCGGGTGGCGCTTAATTTTAATCGGGAAACTCCTCGGATGGGAGGGGAGCGGATAGCGGTTCCTGCGCGAGCCATGTTTGATGGAGAGAAGAAATCTCGCCGATTGGACCTGGATGGAAGTGCTGTGCGAGGAAGCCTGAGCTTGTCTTCCGGGGGTTCTTCCAGAAGACCTAAACGAAGCGTTCCCAAGGAAACCCAGCCTTCCCCCATTCCTTCCATAAAGGAAGCGCCTGGCTCTGGAGGTTTAGTCCAACCTGTCCCACCGGAAGATTTACCTGCGGGCTACGGTCGCGGTATCATTCCTGAGGATAGGCGACCGAAATATATTCTGAGAGTAAAAACCAAGGACGCGAGTGGAGATTACATCTATGTGGATACTTCCTCGGAGGATGATATTAAAAGTTATCGAATTTGGGTTATTCCCCCGGGACAACCTAAAGAAGGATTGGAAATCGTGGGCACAGAGCGTGAGCAGCTACATGAAAAAACGACACTTCTGGATTTAATCACTTCCAGGGGAAATTTTCGTATTTCCTCCACGGAAAAATCCACTTGGAAGAAGGGTGCGCAAGAGTTCACATTGGAGGTGATCGACCTCAACACACCACAGGCCCTAGAACTTATTTCGGGGTTTAATATTTACCCCTAGGGCGATTTCCATCTCTCCACTCCATTCACTGTTCAATTTCAACCTTCTCCAAGTATCGGCATGATTTTTTTCCTGCCTTCTAAAAACTCTCATCACAAAAATTAGGTCCTAAGACCTGTTAAGTTCTGGGTCCAAAAACAACACATTTTTGGGTCTAAGGCCTCATCCCCCATTTCTCAGCAGTTACATACGATGATACGGTTTCATTCAGCCTATTATTTAGTGGGGGTCACTAATCCATGATGTCACTGAAAAAGTTTCTCGCCGGTGTTTCCCTATTTTCTCTTCTCTGGACCATTCCAGGGTTCGGGGCTTATCAAGCGGTGGCTCAAATGGCGGGTGGTCGCGGGACCAACTACTCTCTGGGTAGCGCCGCGGTCAACGTGAACGCTGGAAATTCTGTTATGCCTCAAGCCCCCTTTGTGGGACCTGCCGCGGATATGCAGGCTTATGATTTTTTTAACCGCACAGCACCTGTTCAGGCGCCTCAAGCGGTAAGAGCAAGAGAAACGGCTGCGGCTCCTATGGGTGTTATGCCGATTCGTGCTTCTATCCCATCTTCTGTTTCCCGTGTTTCTGCGTTGGGTGCGTCCGTGGGGGCTAAGATCTCTGCGGTGGTGAGTTCCGTGGGCGCCTTATTAAGGAGCAATACTCCAGAATCCCGCGCTGTGGTGGCTAGCGGGGAGGAGATGAGAGCGAGGGGAAACTCATTTGATGGTGCTCGGTCTCGGAGGGAAATATCTGACCCCATGGTGCAGGGAGCCATGAGTTTGTCTGCTGCGGATTCCTCTGGAGGTGGATCATCCCGTTCCGGCAGATCAAATAAAGAGAGTGCTAGGCCTCTTAAACCTACCCCGGATCAAAAGGGCCAGGACTTCTCTCAAATCCAACCGGTTCGTATACAGGAGGAAGATGGACAATTGGTGATGACGGGAAATTTCAACCGATCCTTGAGTGCGACAGTTCGTGTCATGCTCAATGGAGTGGCTCGAGCTGAACATTTTCAGGTGAGTTTCCAACTTTTTGGCCTACGAGGGTCTCAGGTCCGAAATATGACTCCAGGGGAGTTGAATGGCCTTCGAGATGCTCTGGAGACATATTTGCAGGGGTTTGAACGACCTGATCAACGGCCTGTCAATAGTAAGGAAATTCAACTTTATAAACAGATGAAGGGGGAGGCCGAGAGGATTTTGAGAAATCAAGGTGATTTTTCTAAGTTTGCTCCCACGAAAATCGAAAGGGATGGAAGAAAATCCTCGACCATGTATGGGAAGTTGGGCACTTCCTTTGTGGGGACGGTTTTTTACAGTGTTTCTGAAAAGATGTTCCGTGTCAGCCTCCGCCGAGTGGGTATCATCTATGCGGGTCTTAGGGCCAGACCTATGACTCGTCTGGAGCTCACGGACTTGGAGGGCGCCCTGGCCAAGTTTATCGAATCTCTTCCAGAAGATTCGCCCAATTACAATGCCTACATGGATATGGCAATTGCCATCGGGGCGAAAGTGGGAATAAAGAGGGAACCTCAAGACCCCACTCTTGATAAGCTTAATTTTTCGGAATTGGTGCCCACGGGAATCAGTCGGGTGGATGGCACTCTCAGTATGTGGGGAGTATTTGTGAAGTTGGAGGACATGATGAGGCCGCCTTCCCCGGATTCTCGAGTTTCGGTTCAAATTTCCCACCGCATAGAAGGGCTCTCTCATAGTTTTGACTTCTATGTTCAGGTGTTGAGTTCTCCTGGGGCCATGAAAGAAGGTCCGAATGTCAAGATGAACCTAGCTCAACTCTCGGGGCTCCAGAGAGCTTTACAAAAACACCTCACCCAGCGTACCTATGATCCTGACACTGACACCCTTCGGTTCTACCAGAGGATGCTGGCGGAGGTCAGTGCCGCTCTTTTGAAGCGCAGTGAAGATTCCAGAGGAGATTCTGCAAGTGGTGGGACCCGAAATGAGCGGGGAAATTCTGTGGTGAGCGCTCTTCTGGTTCTTTGGGGAAGTCTCGTGGTGAGTACCGTGGCGATTACTGCGTTTGGGGCTGCGGGGTTGCTGTCGCCCGCGACGCTTCTTTTGGCCGCGGCCTCGGCTGGGGTAGGTGGTTTGACGGTATTTAGAATTGCTGAGAAGTCAGGGTTTGCAGGGATTGGCAAACCTTTGCCTAACACTCTTGGAACGGCGGCTATCGGTATCATTTTGGGGTTGATAGGTGGAGCCGCTGTGGGCGCTCCCTTCTTTACAACTGCGGTCACCGTTCTGGGAGTTATCTATGGAGCCACTGGAGTTTGGTCCCTGACGAAAGGGATAAGAACTTCTTCTATTGATAGAGAGATGGGCGGCTTTTTTTCAGTGATTTTATCCGGTTTGGCAGCAGCAGGCTTGGGATTTTTGGGACACTTCTTCGGAGGATCTTTAGCTACTCTACTGGCTTTACCTTTCCATCATGCATCTTTGGTTGGAGCTGTTCCTTTATTAGGAATGGCGCTTCTGCCGGGAAAGTTCAAGTTCCCCAAGATTGGATCGGGGGCTGGGAACGAAAGAGGCCAAGCTTCAATGGCCGCTGCTACGGCTGTTGTGGGACTTGTGCTTGGATTTGTTGTGGGTCTGCTTTGCGGAAGTCCTGGTGTGGGAGCGATTCTGGGAGCAGTGATAGGAGGAGTGATCGGTAGTCTGTCGGATCGTCGATCGGGTGGAAATGGCTCCGGGACCCGAAATGAGCGGGGAAGTGCTTCCGGTCTTCTTTTGGGATTTGGGGTTGGCGTCGCCATTATAATTGCCTCCGTGGCTCTGCAATCTTACCTAGGAAAAGAGATTTCTTTTGTAGGAGTATTTGTCGGATTTATCGTGGCAGGTGCCTTTATGCTAAAAGCTGGCCCAGGAGGAAATTCAGGTTCTAGCCAGCGGGGAAGCATTCCCGTAAATGCTGTCACCGTTCTTTTGAGCGGAC
>JACQJM010000129.1 GCA_016205045.1 Elusimicrobiota bacterium
CTTGGGCTTTCCCAGAACTTTTTCGATTTCCGCGATGAGAAGATCCGCTCCCACCACCTTGGCCACCTCGCTCAATAAAACCATGCCCGCCTTCGATAGATCATCACTTTGAATAGGTCGTGGAACAAAGTAGACACGGCCCTCTCGAGCTATAAATCCACGCGCATTTAAGTCTCCCACCATTTTTTCCAAATTTGCAGGATCCACCTCGTAAACTACGGTGTTAGTTTTTCGAACCACCCATTTGGGTGTGGCAGAATATGTCTGTTGGATTTGGTCAGAGGGGAGCCCCAAACTCTCGCTGAAGGAGAATATATCCGCCTGGGTTAAAGAGCGACCCAAGGAGGAAACCACCTCGGCCTGTCCCATAAGACCTTTAAGAAAACTGCGGAATCGATTCTTTTGAGGCTGGGGCGCAGACTCTATCCCCAAACTCATAAAATCCACCCCCAACCTTTGGGCTGTTTCGGGAGGAACCTCCACAATGACTTCGGCCTTCTTAGAACCTAGGGGTTGCGGAGAATTGGGTCCGGGCCCCAATGGCCCTCCTGGTCCTGAAGGATTGTTACCCGATGAAAACCTTTCTGTTGGAATTCTGGGCTCACCCGGTCCAAGAATTCCACCCGGGGGACCCCCTGGACCCATTCCGGAATTCATAACCTGCATCGAGCCTTCAGAAGAAACAGGGAGATCATTTGCATCGGCACTATTTGACTTGGATATCCCATCAAATCGAGAAGAAGCAAATCCTTCTGCTCGACCTTCCCCCGTACGTTTTGGAACCATGGATCTTAGGACCGAAACAGCAGGCAAAACTCTCCCCATATTTATACCTCCCCCTTGATGGGGGAGGGCAAAGACCTGCCCGCGGACGCGCTTGCCCGCGGACGCGCTTGCCCGCGGATGCGCTTGCCCGCGGATGCGGGACGCAGCCAGGGTGGGGGTGGGGGTTCGGGAAGAGGGAATGGTTATTCCCACTGGATTTTCCCCGATCCTCTCCGCAGAGCTCCGAGGACCAACGGTCCCCCGGGGGGCCCCATCCGCAGGAATCTTTAGAACATCCCGAGAAACCCTAGGAACGATATTCCTTATATCCGGGGAAACAACCCAAGACGCTCCTCGATAACCTCTCTGAGCTCCCACTCCTGCATGGCCCACCTGGGCCAAGGCATGATAGAATCCCAGGCCCGGCGCGGTGACTACCAAGGCGAGAGATAATCCAAATGAGCCAATAATTCGCTTTAAATCTCTCATATAAAAAATGGGGTCAGACCCCATTTTATGCGGAAGAGTTTGTTCATACTTTTTTTAATAAAAGGGGTCTGTCCCCTTTTATTTTATTTGAGATTTGGGAAAATAGACTTGTCCCAATTTTTTCTAATTATTCAGTGGGAGGACCTTTTCTTCCTCCCAACATCTCCTTGAGCTTCTCAACACGATGAGCCAACGTGGGATGGGTGAGGTGAAGCTCCTCCAACCAATCCGGACCAAACCATCTCCGTAAGAACTGCTCATAGGTTGAGCTAAGAGGCACTCGAGTTTCCACAAAGAATATGGAGTTAGCATGGTTCAACACCACGCTCTTGAGAGTGCTCAAAGGCGAGAAAAACCAGCTCCAGAAAGACCGTCGAACCACTCTTCGGAACTCTTCATCGATCTGTTTTTGAGTGAACCCTGTCGCCTCCGGCTTTCTCCCCAGCTTCTCAAACACATTGATCAAGCCTTGGGGATTGTCACTGCGCCGGGCTCCGTAATAGTCCGCTTCCAGCTCTTGCACTCTGCTGACTCCCAACTGCAGGAACATAGCGATGACGGGAGCATACAGAGCGGTAAAAAGCTTCAAAAGCCCAGGGCCCGTGTTGGCTACGGCTGTGCCCGCAGAACCCACCCAAGATTGAACTTTGGCTGTGGCTCCCGTTTTCTCCTGTGCCCGCTCCTGAAGGCTGTGGAACAGCTTTGAGACAGCCCTCGCAACGACGTTGGTCAAGAGAAGGGCCACCAAGCCCACCACCAGCCCGGCCAACCCTCCATAGACAGGATTGGCGATGAGCCCAAAATGGACCAGAGCGGTTTTAGCCCCCGCGGCCCACAAGAACGCATAGGATGTGTTGGCAATGGCCGTCGCCAATACCGAGGACAGGGTATTGACGAGCACATGTCTTTTGGTGATATGGGAATATTCATGGGTCAAAATAGCCTCGAAATCCTCATCCGGCAGTTCTCTCATCCCCGCAAAGATAAAGAGCGAAGAATGTTTTTCATCCCGGCCCACAACCCCCGCATTGATGACCCGAACAGGCACAAGATAGGCCTTAGGAGCGGGAATCTTTTTTTCTCCGTTCTTATCCATGGCCGCCACTTTTTGGATAATAGGGTTCCAGCGCTGGAAGTCTCTAGGGAACTTGGAGAGTGGCTGAGCTCCCAACATCTTTACCAACAAAACATCTCCGAACCAATACCCCAGGAAGGCCATGGGCAAGGCGGAACTGATGTTTTGCCAAAGAGCGCCTAACCCAAACACGAAGGCCCCTCCAAAAAATCCCAAAGCCGCCATCCCTATCATAAACGCAACCTTCATGGCTCCATACCCAAAATCGGGGTATTTTCTGGCTTCACGCACTACATTAACCACTCTACGTCCAATTAAAAATAGTACCCCCGCAGAAACCGCGCTCACCAATATAAGAGCCCCCCAGGAAGTAGCCGCACCTAAAAAGCCCAAGCCAAAGAAGCTCAGCACAAAAAGTACTCCCAAGGCTACCGGCCCTTTGGGAAGGTTAGGTTTCAGAGAAGCAGAATCTTGGGGGGTGGGAGGATGAGCCAAAACGGAGCCCTTGGGTTTGAGCAACCGCTCCAGAACCCACTGAGTCCATGGGATGGCTCTTTGGGCCAAGAACATGGTCAGGAAAAATACCGCCAGATTCATAGGGGCTGGTCCCGAGAACTTACCTGCCAGCACGCCGCCCAAAGATAAGGCGGCCACAAACAGGCCCCAAGCATCGAGTCTCTTAGTTCTGAGCTTCTGGATTAAAACATACCCTAAAGACACCACCAAGAGCGCCACTGAAACCATTTGAGGAACATGCA
>JACQJM010000093.1 GCA_016205045.1 Elusimicrobiota bacterium
GCGCAGAGAGTTTGGCACGCTTTCCGGCATGGCAACCTATCCTACCTTCTAAATTACTTGCCTTCCTCAAATCGTAAGGACTCAATTTAATTCTACCCACCCGCAAATCAATCTCTTGGTGGACCACCCATTATTTAGTAGATTATGAAGACAGTGAGGAGTTATGAGTTATGAGTGAGAGAAATTCATCCTGGACTTTTTTAAAACTCCTCACTCCTTACTCATCACTCTTCACTGTCTCTCTATGTCTTACTTAGTTCTCGCGCGAAAATATCGCCCCCAAAGCTTCGAAGAAGTAGTGGGTCAAGAAGCGATCTGCCAGACCCTTAAGAATGCTCTCATCGCGGGCCGTTTGGCGCACGCCTACTTGTTTTTCGGGTCTCGAGGGATAGGCAAAACCACCACCGCGCGTCTCTTGGCCAAGGCGCTCAATTGCACCAAGGGACCTACGGCTAAGCCCTGCAACCAATGCGCTTCTTGCCAAGAAGTGACCCGGGGAAACTCTCTGGATGTCATGGAAATGGATGCCGCCAGCCATACGGGGGTGGATCATGTGCGGGAAGTAATCCTGGATACGGTGGCCTTGGCTCCCAGCCGCGATCGCTACAAGGTTTTTATCATCGACGAAGCACATATGCTCTCCACGAGCGCCTTCAATGCGTTTTTAAAGACCTTGGAAGAGCCCCCCTCGCATGTGGTGTTTATTCTGGCCACTACAGAACCCTCTAAGATTCCAGCCACCATTTTTTCCCGATGCCAGAGGTTCCGGTTCCGATCGGTGCCTGTTCCCATACTTCTGGAACACCTCAAAAAAGTCAGCTCTTTGGAAAAATTTAGGACGGAGCCCGCCGCCCTGGAACTGATCGCTAAAACTGCCTCCGGTTCTTTGAGGGACGCCGTGAGCTTGTTGGATCAGGTCAGCGCTTTTTCCAAAGGGACAGTCACCCAATCCGTAGTGGAGGATCTCTTGGGCCGGCTTCCGGAGGACCTTCTGCTAGGGATGACACAAGCTGTGCTGGATCGGAACACCCAGGAGTTGTGGTCGTGGTTAGAGAAAGTTTACGAGGAAGGGTATGAGCCTTTGCAGCTGATCCGTGACTTGCGGGACCAATGGGAGAGGGTCTATTTGGATTGCCTGGAACTAAAAAGTTCTCTGGAAGGTTCTTGGAAGGAATTGGCCTCCAAGGCGACTGCCCAAGATTTTTCTTATCTTTTGCGCCGGCTGAATCGAATCATGGAAGAACTAAAATTTTCGGACTCTCCCCGAACAAATCTAGAGATGGGTTTATTGGGCCTCTTAGAAACCGCTTATGATCTGGAAGATTGGGTCCGTCGGTTGGAGAATCTAGAAAAAAGATTAAGTTCCGGAACAAAATTTAACTCACCACTCGCGGACGTTAAAAAACCTCAGTCCGGAATTTCCACTTCCTTCTCCGCTCAAAAGGATTCTGAGCTTTCTGGAAATCAGCCTCAATCCAAAATCCCTGCCTCGCCCCTCCTCTCCGGTGGGCAGGCGGCAGGCAGGCAAAATCCAAAATCCAAAATCGATGACGCGGGTCTTCAGATGCCTCTCTCTGCTTTATGGGAAAAGGCTTTAGGGTTGATACGAAAGGAGAGACCGTCTTTGGGCGGATATCTGCAGAAGGCGCGGTTGGAGTGGGATGGGGTCGATCCGGAATGTCGAGTGTTTTTATCCTCCTCGTTCGAAAAGGAGGGAGTGCAAAGGCAGCTGGGTCTGGTGGAAGAAAAGGTCTCTGGCGTGGCAGGACGTAAAGTGCGCGTGCGTTTGGAGGTGGATGCCTCGGGGGCCTTGGCCGGCGCTCCTGCCGCGATCGTGGATGAGGGCTGGGAAGAGGAAAACTCAACCAAAGCCAAGGAGAAGGTGGATGATCCTGAGATCCAGCAGGTGTTGGACATTTTCCCGGGAAGGGTGGTGAAGAAGAAAGATGGTTAACCCTTTAGCGATTTAAACATAGTAAAGTGAAATGCCACATGAGAGTGGTTGGGATAAACTTAAAACAGAAGCCTCAAGTGAGGGATGAAGAATTTTAATCGTCTGATCGCGGCTTTTAGACGTTTGCCGGGGGTGGGACCCAAGCAAGCGGAACGTCTGGCGCTTCATCTCCTGAGAGTTTCTTCTCATGAAGTTGAGGAATTTGCGACTTCCGTCAAAGAGGCCAAACTCTCGGTGAAACCTTGTACGGTGTGCTTGAATTTTACCGAGCAGGGAGTCTGTTCCATTTGCGGAGATCCGGGGCGTGATCACGAAATTTTGTGTGTGGTGGAGGAGCCGCCCGATGTCCAGGCGATTGAACGTTCAGGCAGTTATCAGGGACTGTATCATGTGTTGCATGGCTCCCTTTCCCCATTGGATGGGATTGGGCCGGATTCCTTGCGAATTCGGGAACTCATGGGGCGTCTGAAAAACTCAAAACAACCTGTGCGTGAAGTGATTTTGGCCACCGACCCCGACACGGAAGGGGAAGCCACGGCACTTTATCTCACCCAGATGCTGAGGCCCTTGGGGATTCGCATCACTCGGATCGCCCAGGGAGTTCCTTTGGGAGGAGATTTGGATTACACGGATGAATTGACTCTCTCACACGCTTTAACGGGACGAAGAGAAGTATGAGTTTGTTGAATATGTCTTTGCCTACTACCTACTACTTACTACCTACTACCTCATGAAGTTCGAAAACATTCTCCAGGCCATCGGCAACACGCCTCTAATCCGGCTCAACCGGATCACGCAAGGGCTCAAGGTTCCGGTCTATATCAAGGCAGAATTTCTGAATCCGGGGGGGAGTGTCAAAGATCGCATCGCGGTATCCATGATCGAGGATGCCGAGAAGCGGGGACTTCTAAAGCCCGGAGGAACGATCATCGAGGGAACTTCAGGGAACACCGGCATCGGCCTGGCGTTGGTGGCGGCCTTGAAGGGCTACAAAATTGTTTTCACCATCACCGACAAACAATCCCGCGAGAAGATCAATTTTTTGAAAGCCTTGGGGGCCGAGGTGATTGTGTGCCCCACCGCGGTGGCGCCGGAGGATCCCCGAAGCTATTACTCCGTGGCCAAAGCCTTGGCCAAAGAAATTCCCAACGCCTACTATCCCAACCAATACGACAACCCTAAGAATCCTGAGGCTCACTATAAAACCACCGGGCCCGAAATTTGGAGAGATACCGAATCCAAGATCACTCATTTTGTGGCTGGGATTGGGACGGGGGGAACCCTCTCGGGTGTGGGGAAATACCTTAAAGAGAAGAATCCTAAGATAAAGATCATCGCGGTCGATCCGGAAGGTTCTCTCTATTACGACTATTTCCATCAGAAGAAAGTCGTGCAGGCCCATCCTTATAAGGTAGAAGGAATCGGGGAAGACTTTTTCCCCACCACCATGGATTTCAAGGTGGTGGATGACGTGATTCGGGTCACGGATCGTGATTCTTTTTTGATGACCCGCAAATTAGCGCGCACGGAAGGGATTTTTTCAGGAGGATCTTCAGGTTCCGCCATGTGGGCGGGTCTTCAGGTGGCCAAAAAGCTCACCGAAAAGGATCTCTTGGTGATTTTAATTCCGGATACCGGGATGCGATACCTCTCCAAGATTTATAACGAGGAGTGGATGAGTGAAAACCAGTATTTTGAAGCGGAAATACCCATGTACGCTGCGGAGTTGGTTCGCGCCAAACGAACAGAGAATGGAGGACGGAGATCTTTAATCAGCATTCCTCCTCAGACTACCTGTTTCGCGGCCCTGGAGGTGATGCGCAAGGGAGACATCTCGCAACTTCCGGTTATTGAGAACGATAAATTGTTGGGAGAAATTCATGAGGATGACGTTCTCAATCTGCTTCTGGTGGGCAAGGAAATTCGCAAGATGATCGTGCGCGAAGTGATGTCCGACCCTCCTCCAGTGGTGGATTCCAAGGCGCGCATCGAGGCCTTAGTGAGACTCATACGTTCCGGCCATCCCGCAGTCTTGGTTCAGATGGAGGATGGGGAGACGGATATTTTGACTAAATACGACATCCTTCATGCGGCCACACGGGTGGCGGAACAGACGAGATGATCCAGCGGGTGGCTACATGAAAAAATTCGCCACCCAAGCCATCCATGCAGGACTTGAGCCTGACCCCACCACGGGGGCGGTGATGACTCCTGTTTATCTCACCTCCACCTACGCGCAGGAAGCCCCTGGAAAACATAAGGGATTTGATTACTCGCGCACCAACCATCCCACCCGCCAGGCTTTGGAAAGAAATTTGGCGGCGCTGGAAGAAGGAACTTATGGCCTGGCTTTTGGAAGTGGCATGGCGGCCACCTCTACGGTGGTCCTTTCCCTGAGCGCCGGAGATCATGTCGTGTGTGGCAAGGATGTGTATGGGGGGACGAACCGGGTCTTTACTCAGGTGTTTCAGAGGTTCGGACTCAAATTCAGTTTTGTGAACGCTCATCAACCGGCCGAGGTGCGCGGGGCCATTTTACCCGAGACGAAGCTTATCTGGCTCGAGACGCCTTCCAATCCTCTGCTCCATATCACCGATATTTCCGAGGTGGTGGAGATCGCCCATAAAAAGAAAGTTCAGATGGCGGTGGACAACACATTCGCCACCCCTGCGCTCCAAAACCCTTTGACTTTGGGCGCTGACCTGGTGGTTCACTCCACCACCAAGTATCTCGGGGGACACTCGGACGTGGTGGGGGGAGCCATCGTCACAAAGAACGAGGAGTGGTATCAAAAACTTAAATTTTTGCAAAATGCGGTGGGGGCGATCCCCGGTCCTTTAGACTGTTTTTTGGTGTTGCGTGGAATTAAAACTCTTGCCGTGCGCATGGAGAAGCACTGCGGTAACGCCCAAAGAATTGCAGAATTTCTATCCCACCATTCAGAAGTAGAAAAAGTGTACTACCCCGGTCTACCCAGCCACCCTGCGCATATCGTGGCCAAAAGACAGATGAGGGGATTTGGAGGGATGCTCTCTTTTGAGCTCAAAGGTCATGTGGATCGAGCTCTCAATATGGCTTCTTCCACAAAGGTTTTTACTCTGGCCGAAAGTTTGGGGGGCGTAGAGTCTCTTATCGGCCATCCCGCCAGCATGACTCATGGTTCTATCCCTAAGGAAGAAAGAGAGAAAGCAGGTTTAAAAGATACACTTCTGCGCCTTTCTGTGGGAATCGAGGATGTGGAAGATTTGATTCAAGACTTGGATCAAGCGATAAAACAATCCGCTAAATCCTGATTTTTTCTAAAAGGTAGCTGCTACCTTTAAGTGTAAAAAGAACCAGGTTCTTTTGTGCTTCTTAATTCCTACCTTCCATTCCTTCCAAAACTTAGTATCCTACCCTTGGGATTTCCACCTCGCCTCGCTTCTTAACTTCGAACTTAGCACCTAGAACTTAGAACTGTCGTTTATATGCACCCTTCCCACTTCCGCCGTCCTCTCTTTTGGGTTCTTGTTTCTTATATTCTTCTCCTCTGTCTTCTCAAATCCTGGGGATTTTTTGACCGGCTGCCCCCACTCGATGTTGCACACCACGCGCCTTTGTCCTTCGTTGAACTCAAGGGTGCAGTCTCTGATTTCCCACGCCAGCGTGCAGGCCGCTTGGAATTTCCCCTGCAAGCGACCTCTCTTAACGGAGAGAAGGCGACAGGAATGGTGTGGGTGCAGGCCCAGGGTAACGTCTCTCTTTTCTGGAGAGATTCCGTCACCCTCACAGGAAATCTGGAGCGCATTCCAAGGACGAATTTCTGGAGAAAAGGAGCGCGCTCACTTCTGCGCGTAAACTCGCCTAAATTTGTTGCAATAGATATTTCTTCGCGTTCCTCCGCTCTCCAATCTGTTTTTCTTATCCGTTCACGCCTCTTGAAAATTTTCTTCGATTCTTTCCCACCTGATCGGGCGGGCATATTGTGTGGGGTGGTCTTGGGAGAAAAATCTTCCATTCCCCGCGAGCTCAACCAGGCTTTTCGGGATTCGGGGACTATGCACCTTTTGGTGGCCTCAGGCAGCAACGTCACGTTTGTGACCGGGCTCATGTTTCTATTGGCTTCCTGGGTGGGGTTGCGCCGCAAGCCGGCCCTGCTTTTGGGAGTGTGTGCCGCGGGATTCTACACCCTCTGCGCCGGGGCGGACGCCCCACTCTTAAGAGCCTACGCCATGACGTTGGCAGGCTGCTTGGGGTATTTGCTTGACCGGGACTCGGGCATATTTCAGGGACTCCTCCTGGCTTTGGCCACGCTCCTGATCGTGAGTCCGGAGAGCCTTTTTCAGGTGGGGTTTCAGATGTCTTTTCTGGCCGCCCTCAGCTTGGTGATCGTTTTTTCCCATTGGAAAATCCCCAGTGAGTGGCCCAGGTCTTTTCGTTACCTGGCCGCTCTTTTTGTGGCCAGCTTGGCGGCCGAGAGCGCCCTCTTTCCCATCATGGCCAATACATTCCATAGAATTTCTTTGGTGGGTATTTTTTCCAATATGGTAGTGGTACCCCTGACGGAGGTTTTGATGGGGATGGGATTTCTTCTTTTTATTTTAGCGGGACTTCCTGGGACGTCTCTTTTTCACGCGGGGGTGGCGCTCACCGATCTTTTTTTGAGACTCGTAGAGTTCAGCGTCCGTTTTTTTGCTGGGATTCCTTTCTCCTCGATCTCCACCTCGGGGATCGGCACGGGTTGGAGTTTAATGTACTACGGGGTGGCGGCGAGTTTGTGGGTTTTCCCGCAGGCTGCTCTCCGCTGGAAGTTTTTAGGAACGGGACTTCTGTTTTCAGCCTTGGCGTTTAGCATGGCATGGGTGTTGCCATCTCGGCCGGAAGTGATCCTTTTAGGCAACTTCTCTCCCCTAAGTTTTCTTTTCAAAGAACCTGGTGGGTCCACGTTCTTGGTGGGTTCTGGCGGGCCTGCTTCCCGGGTGGCACAAAACTTATCCCATTGGGGGACCAAAGAGTTGAAAGGAATTTTCCTGCCTTCTCTGCAAAAACGAGAAGAGAAATTAGTGGAAGATTTGGCGGAGATTATTCCCATTCGCGCCCTCTATACCCCTCCGACAACGGTGAGAGGCCATGCCCTGGATAGATTCCAGGAAACACTCAAGACCAAAAATATTTTGTGGCTCCAGGGCTGGCCATCGGTGGTATCCCTGGGAGAGGCCCAGATTACAGGTGATTTCGAGAAGGGTTTTTCGGGGTGGCCGGAGAGAGACCGGATTCTCTGGACAGTCTCTTGGAAAAACTGCCGGTATACTCAATTTGATATAATGCCCTCAAGGAATCTGAACGAGTGTCCATGAAAAACACCGTAAAATCCGTAGCTCTTTTCGCCAACATGGCCAAACGGGAAGCGGCGCATTCGGCGCGCATGATTTCCAAGCTTCTCCATGACCGCGGGATCAAGGTGGTTTTAGGTGAGGGCAGCGCCATTGAAAAAAAACTGCAGACGGTAGATCTGGCCATCGCCGCAGGGGGTGACGGCACCATGCTGCGCACGGCGCGAATCTTGGCGCCTTTTTCCGTGCCCCTCTTGGGGGTCAATTCCGGGGGACTGGGTTTTTTGAGCGGGATCGATGCGGTTGATTTTAAAAAGCAGCTTTCCATGATTCTTCAAGGCCAGTTTGTGATGGAGGAGAGGTGGCTTTTGGAAGCAGAGGTGCTCCGAAATAACAAAAGAGTTTTTGGGCCGCAGATCGCTCTCAATGATTGCGTGATCAAGTCTTTTGATCCGCGCGCCTTCTATTTGAGGGTCAGCCTGGGGGAGAGATTCTTAACGGACTATTTCGGCGATGGTCTTATCCTCTCCACACCCACGGGTTCCACGGCTTATGCTCTGGCGGCGGGAGGTCCGATTGTGGATCCGAGCATGGATGTGCTCCTTTTGTCTCCCATCTGCCCCCACACGTTGACGCAAAGACCATTGGTCCTACCCGTGAAGGAGACCCTTTATATCCAGGTGGTTCAGAGAAGGCCGCGAGAAAAAGTTCAAGCCCTTGTTTCGATGGATGGTCAGACAAATTTTAATTTGCAATTGGGAGATCACTTGCGGGTGAAGAAGTACCACAAGACATTTAAGCTGGTGCTTCATCCCAAGCGATCCTATTTTGAGGTGTTGAGAAGAAAATTCAAATGGGGAGAGAGATGATGCGTCCCAGATTCCGAAGGGTTCCGGGCCGCAGGGACGCGTCGCCATGTGCGGCGCGCTCTGGGTCTCGGGGTGACTATGAGTTAAGCGCACCCCTGCGACACAGCCCTGCTTGCCGGAACCGCTTCGACTAGGCCGCATCAAGAGAGGGAAGTAAAGGAGCAAGGAAGTATGCTAAGAAAATTAACGGTTAAAAATTTCGCGATTGTAGAGGAGGTGAGCTTCGAGGTCAAGGAGGGGTTGGTGGTGTTTACGGGTGAAACCGGCGCCGGCAAGTCTATTTTGATCGAGGCTTTGGGATTTTTGTTGGGAGCGCGGGCTCATCTGGACTGGATTCGGACCGGGGCGCAACGCTGTGAGGTGGAAGCGGCTTTCGATTTGAAGGATTTTCCGGCGGAAATGAGGAAGAGCCTGGGTCTGAAGATGGAAACGGTCCGCCTGCGGCGGGAACTGGATATGTCCGGCAAGAGCCGGGCGTTCTTGGAGGGACAGGCCGTGCCCCTGTCCGTGCTTTCACACTGGGGAGACTCTGTGCTGGATTTCCATGGACAGCACGAACACCAAACGTTGCTGAAGCCTTCCATGCAGATGGAACATCTGGATCAATTCGCGGGAGTGGGAGCTTTGAGGCAAAAGATTAATACGGCTTATGAGGAATGGAATCGTCTGAAGATTCAGCAACAATCCATACAGCTTTCAGAGGAAGAGAAGTCCCGGCGCATAGAAATGTACTGCTTCCAGATTCAGGAGATCGATGAAGCCTCTTTGAGCGCAGGAGAAGAAGAGGAGATGGAGATCCTCTTGCCCAGACTCAAGAATGCCGAAAAAATAAAACGGCTGACCTCTTCCGCGATGGGAGCTCTTTATGAGGAGGAGATCTCGGTTCAGGGAGGTCTTCTCAAGGCGCAGCGTTCCACGGAAGAGTTGGCCAAACTCGATGGCTCCGTGGCGGAGCCTCACCAGCTCATCGGCCAGGCTTTGACCTACGTGGAAGAGGCGGTGAACCGGCTCAGGCTTTATGGAGAGCAGGTGGATGTGGAACCTGAAAAGCTCGATGAGGTTTTTGCTCGACAAGAAAAGCTCGCTCGCCTCAAAAAGAAATATGGCTCCACGGTAGATTCGATTTTAAGTTATCGGGAGAGGATCGCGGAGGAGCTCAGCGCGCTGGAGAATGCCGAGCAACGCGCGGAAGCCCTGCAATCCCGTTTGGAAAAGACGCGCCGCCAACTTTCCCGCTACTGCGAAGAAATTCATTTGGAACGGCTTCGGGCTGCCCAAAAGCTTTCTCAGAAAATCATCCAGGAACTTCGAGAGCTGGGAATGCCCTCGGTTCGTTTCTCCATCTCGGTGGACATGGAGGAAGAACACTTCTCTCCTACGGGGGCAGACCAAGTTGAGTTCATGTTGTCCCCCAATGTGGGGGAACCTCTAAAATCCCTGCGCTCCATTGCCAGCGGCGGAGAGATCTCCCGCGTGATGCTGGGACTCAAGACGGTTTTTGCTCAAGAGGATAAGGTTCCGGTGCTTGTGTTTGATGAGATCGATACGGGGGTGGGAGGCGTGATCGCCCGCGCGGTGGGGGAGAAATTGTTTACCCTCTCTCGTTCCCACCAGGTGTTGTGCGTCACCCATTTGCCCCAGATCGCGTGTTTCGGTTCTCAGCATTTTAGGGTGGCGAAAATGTCTTCGGACAGCACCACCACGGTTCACGTGGAGAATTTGGACAGAGAGTCCCGCTTAGAGGAGATCGCTCGCATGCTGGGGGGAAATCGCCAAATCACGCAAGTCGCCCGAAGCCATGCCAGGGAGCTTCTAGAAAAAACATCGAGAAGTTAAACAAGATTAAATCCCAACTTGGCGTCGGACCCTAAAGACCTTGGCACCGACACTCCCCAATCTTAATTGGGTCCCGCAGACTTAGAACTTATGGTAAGAGTCCGCTTCGCTCCCTCTCCCACCGGCTATCTCCACATCGGGGGTGCTCGCACCGCCCTCTTCAACTGGCTCTTTGCCCGCAAGAACAAGGGCACTTTCGTCCTGCGTATCGAGGACACGGATGAGGTGCGCTCCACTAAAGATTCCGTCCAGGCGATCCTGGACAGCCTGACCTGGATGGGGCTGGATTGGGATGAGGGACCAAAGATGAATTTGTCATCTCGTGAGCCGTTGGACGTTAGTCGTGGGCAGGGCCCGCATGCCCCATATTTTCAAGCGAAACGGGCGGAAATGGGCATGTACCAACCGTTTGTTGAGAAGCTAATGAAAGTTGGGCAGGCCTACCACTGCTTCTGCTCACCCGAAGAGCTGGAGGAGATGCGCAAAAAGGCCCACCTCGAGAAACGGCCTCCGCGATATGACGGCCGCTGCCGTAAACTCTCAGAAAAACAGAAAAAAGATTTCGAGGCTCAAGGGCGCAAGCCCGTGGTGCGGTTTGTCATGCCTGAGGAAGGTGTCACCGAGTTTGAGGATCTGGTTCACAGCAAGGTCTGCTTCGAGAATAAACTTTTGTATGACTTCATCCTGGTAAAAGCCTCCGGATTTCCCACGTACAATTTCGCTTGCGTGGTGGACGATGCGACCATGGACGTCACCCATGTCATCCGTGGCGATGATCATATCTCTAATACGCCCCTCCAGGTTCAGCTTTATCAAGCGTTGGGGTTCGGCGATAAATTGCCTAAGTTCGCGCACCTTTCCATGATTCTTGGGCCGGACGGCGCTCGTCTTTCCAAGCGTCATGGGGCCACGAGCACTCTGGAGTATCGGGATCAGGGCTATCTCCCGGAGGCGCTGAGGAATTACCTGGCCCTTCTGGGCTGGTCCACCTCCGACAGCCAGCAGATTTTCGAATGGAAAGAGCTTCAGGAAAAATTTGATCTCTCGGGCTGCCAAAAAAACCCTGCCACGTTCGATCCTGCCAAGCTTCTCTGGATGAATGGGGAATATCTCAGGAAGCTCAATCCAGAGGAACTTCTCTCGCGAGCCAAGCCTTTTCTTGAACCTCAGCCCTGGTTTCAGACACGATCCGATGGAGAAGTCTTGAAGGCGGTCACCCTGGAGAGAGAAAAATACAAGCTTCTCTCGGAAGTGCCGCACCTCGTGGATTTTTTCTTTAAGGAAGTGGAGTACGATCCCGAGGCGGTTCAGAAAGTGCTCCAAGCCCCCGGAGCTTCCGATGTGCTTGGGAACCTAAAGTTGGATCTCCAGGGGGCTGAGAGTTTTTCAGAGAAGTACCTGGAGGACCGCATCCGCACCTTCTGTAAAGCCAAAGGATACAAGACGGGCCAGGTATTTCACCCCATCCGCGTGGCGGTCTCGGGACGAACCCAGGGTCCCAGCCTGTTCGCCATGATGGAAGTGATGGGCAAAGAAAAAGTTCTCTCGCGTATCGACTCCGCGTTGAATCTAATCGCGCAACATTCATGACTAGAAGATTTTGAAGATAAGAGATTAGGCGGACCGTTTTATGAATCACGGCGAGTCCTATGGGAACGGATAAAAAAAACCAACCCATAACGTTTCACTACTCTTTCACGTTTGAAGATAAGACGCAGGCAACATTTGAGATCCGTCTCGACTCTCAGACGCTGGATATGATCCCATTTTCGCCGGCTCCCCTGCCTGAATGGACCCGCCTTGAGTACGCCGCCTGCGATCATTGTCCTCTGAAGGGGGAAGAGCGGTGCCCTGTGGCGGTTAACTTAGCGGAGGCGGTAGAGGTTTTTAAGAATATCGCTTCGGTTCGCCGGGTAACCACGGAAGTCCGAACTTTGGAGAGGCGAATCGCGAAGGAGGGATCGGCCCAGGATGGACTCTCCTCGCTTTTTGGTCTGTGCATCGCTGCCAGCCGGTGTCCCATCATGGAGAAGCTCAAGCCCATGGCCCGGTTTCATCTTCCCTTCGCCAATGTGGATGAGACGGTCTACCGGGTAGTTTCCATGTATCTCACGGCGCAGTACTTTAGAATGAAGAAAGGGCTCAAGGCCGATTGGGATCTTCAGGAACTTAAAACGCTTTACGAAGATATTCAGAAAGTGAATTTAGGTCTTTCCAAAAGGCTGCTGAAAGCCGCGGAAAAAGACGCCACATTGAATGCCCTTATTCGTTTGGATGCACTTGCGGTGTATATTCACAGTCCTTTGTTTCAGAAAATAAAAGGTCTAGAGAATTTATTTGCATCCTACTTGGAAAACGGAACCAGTCCTTAGGCTT
The DNA here is from genome assembly GCA_016205045.1 of Elusimicrobiota bacterium. Taxonomy (GTDB): domain Bacteria; phylum Elusimicrobiota; class Elusimicrobia; order JACQJN01; family JACQJN01; genus JACQJM01. The sequence goes on from JACQJM010000093.1 coordinate 12,348, forward strand.
GACATCATTTCTATCAACTGAATTCTCCGGAGAGAAAGGTCCAGGGAAGGGTAGTTCTCACCAAGTAGTTTTTGGGGTCACTTTAGTTTACCCTAACAGAAGGGCTCCCACCATGGTCAACGAGAGGATAGAAACTAATCCTATCACCAGCCAGGAGACACATTGGAAGAGCTTGGAGTTGGCGAGGTTTCCCATGATTTCTTGCCGGTTGCTTAATTGAAGACAGAACACAAGAATCACAGGGATGAGGAGCCCGTTGAGTACTTGAGACCAGTACATGGCCCGGATAAGTTGGAAGCCAGGCCAGAGCACCACCAAAGCTCCCGCTCCAATCAGGATGGTGTAGAGGGAATAAAATTGCGGGGCCTCCTCAAAAGAAAGATCCAGTCCCGTTTGCCAACCCAACCCTTCACAAACGGAATAAGCGGTGGAAAGCGGGAGAATGGAAGCCGCGAATAATGAAGCGTTGAGAAGACCGATGGCAAACAGCAGGGAGCAGTATTTTCCGGCCAAGGGTTTTAGGGCGAGGGCGGCCTCTTGGGCTGTCTGCACAAGAATTTTATTGGGGTGCAGGGTCACGGCACAGGTGACGATGATAAAAAATACAACTATCATGACCGTGATACAACCGATGATGGTATCCAATCGCACGTGCTTATACTCCTTGATCCCCAATCCCTTATCCGCCACCAAGGACTGCTGGAAGAACTGCATCCAAGGCGCAATGGTGGATCCGACCATACCCACCAGCATGACCATGTACTCCTTGTTCCATTCCAGGTGAGGAGTGACCGTCGCCCTGGCGACTTCCTTCCAATTGGGAGAAGCGAAATATCCAGAGGCCAAATAAGTGATGTAAAAAAGGCAGGCGGCTAAAAAAACCTTCTCCACGCTTTTATAATTCCCCTGGGTGGCCAGCCACCACACAAAAATCCCGGCGAGGGGAACGCTCACAATTTTGGGAATGCCGAATAGTTCAGCCCCCGCGGCCACCCCAGAGAATTCAGCGGCCACGTTGGCAAAGTTGATGGGAATAAGCGCCAGCATCACATAGAATGTGATTTTAAGCCCGTAATTCTCGCGAAGGAGATCGGCCAGACCTTTGCCCGTGGCGACTCCCAACCGCGCGGACATGAGCTGGACCATGATCAGCGCCGCCGTGATGGGGATCAGTGTCCAGAGAAGAGAAAGACCAAAATGAGCTCCCGCAAGAGTGTAGGTGGTGATCCCGCCGGCGTCATTGTCTACGTTGGCGGTGATGATGCCCGGCCCCATGATGCTCACGAAGAGCAAAAGGTTGCGCCAGGGGCCACGCCCTTTGACGATATCGCCGAGTTTCATCCCTCACTTTCCTCTCGTCCTAAGTCCATGGAATCCGCAAGTGATCTTTCTTGCATCTTTTCTAGCTCCCTGACACAGGAATATTACCTAACCACCCTTGGAAGGGGCAACGCAGGACACCCCCACCACCAAAAAGAAACCAACGCTTCTCACGTTTCCCCATATCCACATAACCCTATCCCTATTGTTGCGTTGCCTACGAGAGGTAAGTGAGGGATCATGGGCTTGGCTTCTTGGCTCGCCGTTTCCACGCGATGGGGATGAGGTGTTTGAGCACATCGTCCACCGTGATGACGCCCTGAAGGATTTTATCTTTCCCGTTATTAACCACCGGGATTACCGGAATTTTATGAAACTCCATTTGAAAGGCCACCTCGCGAAGAGTATCTTTGACTTTGACATAAGTGGTTTTGGGTAATGCGTATTGGGTCAAGGGATCTTCCGGTTTGGCCAAAAGAAGTTTTCTGGCGGGGACCATGCCGCTCAACCGATTATCGGACTCGATCAGAAAAATAAATGTGGTGGCTTCTAAGGACTCGGGGACTTGTTGAAACACCTGCACCACATCTTGTACTTTGGCGGAGTGGGGCAGGGTCACCATCTCCGTAGTCATGATGCCGCCGGCCGAGTCCGAGGTGTATCCCAGGAGCGTGGATAACTTGCGGGCCTGGGTGGTCTCCATAAAATTCAAGAGCTTTTCCGAAACGGACTTGGGAAGGCGTTCCAAAATATCCGTAGCTTGGTCTGCAGGAATTCGGCTTAAGATGTAAGCCGCTTCCGCCAGGTCGATATGTTCCAACAATTTTTGCTGGGTGTCGGTGTCCAGGTCCCGGAAGATTTGCACCCGCAGGTCCAGGGTGAGGGATCGAAAGAAGGCGGTACGTTGGTAGATGTCCATGTTGGACATCACTTCTCGGAAATCCGAGTGAGGAATTTGAGCCAGCTGCTTTTCAGGCACGGTCAACTTGAGGGCGCCGGATTTGTGATTTAAGGAAAGAGGCTGAATGAACTTCCAGGAAATAAATCGTTCTTTGAAGTACGTCGTGCGCGGAAGCAATCCTGCCACCAGGAAATCCACTACGGGCTGCCAGCCCAATCTCCGGACCAGGCCACGGATCCCCACATCCACATGGGCGATTCGAAGTTCGTGATCCACTTCCAGAAGATGGATGTCATTGACACGGATGACCTTATGGTTGTTGGTGTCCACCACTTGTTTGTCCAGAATGTCCCGTCTTAAACGCAAGTCCTGGCCGCCGAACTGGTAATAGAACTTGATCATTTTCAGCGGAAGATCTAGTTCGATATAGGGAGAGAGTTTCTTGATGCGATTCCAGGGGATTTCGCTATAGCGGTGTCGAAAAAAACCCGGAGCTCTTAGAATGAGGCACGTGGCTTTGGGATAGATTTCGGAAAGACTAAAGGCGACATCGTAAACGATGCCCACAGTGTTGCCTTCCGAATCATAGGTCCGTTTGCCCATGAAATCGGCGAAAAAAAGGAAGGAGGGTGGTTCGTGAGTTGTTTCTGTTTTTGATCCACCGGTGGATTTGGATTCTGTTTCGTTGGTACGAGAACAAAGAACGGAGTGTCTTTTGAATCCAGTCCTGTGATAAGGAAATTGAAGCATCATCCCACACCTTTTAATCGTCCTAAGTTTAATTCTATCACTAAAGCCATCGTCTTCATAGGGCATGCCCAAGTATTACGCCCGGATATCGTCCTCTGTCCATGATCAAAAGGTCGGTGGGACCATTTTAATAAATTCTTCATATCTTTGCCTTGAATTTTTAATGTCTGCCTGTTACCCTCATAAAAGCAGGGTTTAGGGACTAGGGTTTAGGGGCCAGACATTAATTCAGAATTCAAAAAAGCTCACCCCTTTACCCTCACCCCTATACGCTGTCTTTGATATGAAATACTGGGTTTGCCTTCAAGGCCACATCCTGGGTCCCTATTTCCCGCACGAGCTAAAATCCATGGCGGGGTTTGGAGCTGAAACTCTGGTTTGTCCAGAAGGGGCTTCTGGCGCTCAAGAGGGGGATTGGCGGACTGCCGAAGCCTTCCAAGACTTGGCGGTTCTTTTTCTAGTTTCGGTGGGTGCCGAATCTGTTTTGAGTTCAGAATCTCAAACTCTCGAAATGGCTTCTCCCTGGATCGAGTCCCCAGAAGTTCCATCTCCTGATACCGCTTCTTTCTCTGAAGAGACATCCCCGGAGCCGATCAAAGAATCTGTAGACTTTAACGAACAAGACACTTCCGATGACCGATTTGATCTGCCGCTGCGGAAAATTAAAGAGAGCCTCACGATTTCCGAGTGGGAACGATCCGAGGCAAGAGAGAAGTTGGATAAAAAAGAGAAAGAGCTCGCCAGGGCGTTACTTAAAATAGAGGATTTGCAAAGAGCTTTAGAAAAATCAGCCAGCATAGAAAGAGCGCAATTTCAGATACTCGAGAAATTAATCTCCAATGAGATCGATCTTCATAAGGCCTTAGAGAGGATTGGGAGCCTGGAAGCACAATTAAAAAATTTAATGGCCGCCGAAAAGACTCATGCCCAAATTTGTGATCGATGGGTTCTGAAGGAGGCGGAGCTCAAACAGGCCTTAGGAAAGATAGAGCGGCTTGAGGAACGGCGGAAAGAGTTTGCGCATCTGGAGAAGGAACGTTCTGAGGCTCTTCAGAAGACATCCTTGAAAGACAAAGAGCTCAAAGAGGCCGGGATCAGGATTCAAAAACTAGAGGAGCGGCTCAAGAATGTGGAAGCCAAGGCAGCCGAGGTTTCCCCTCCCATTCCTCCCCTGGTTCCCAAGCCTCCGGTAATCCCTCCTGCTTTAGTTGATCCGGAGCCTCCTGCTTATGCTCTAAAAAAGCAGGTCGAGATGCACCTCCCTTCTACCTCAGAAACTGAATCCAAGGCAACTCATTTTGAGTTTCCCGCTCTGAGAACCCCTCCACCCCCAGCGCCTTCTACTTCTATTTTCTCCCCTTCCCCTAAAAGTGAGTTGATCCTTGATTCCCAACCGGAAAAACAAGAGCCGGAGCCCTCCCCAAAACGCGGCCCTGGAGCTTTTCTGCTGGTACTTATTCTCACGGCCGTAGTGGGAATTTCATTGGTGGCGACTCTGTTTCTTCAAAATGAAAACATAATCAATTCCGTGGTCTCTATGATGACCCAGGCTTCTTCCAATTCTTTTCACACGGATATTGCGGAAGTTTCCCCAACCCCTGCGGACTCCTTGACCAATCCTCTGGGGGTGCCTCCTTCTTCCAGCCCTGTCTCCTCACCGCAGGGAGTCCCAACTCCCGCGGAGCCTTCTCGAGTCAAGTCTTCCGAAAATGTGCAGAAAGCTATAGATTTTGTGAAGAATTATTCTTTAGGGCAGGGCCGAGGCAGTATCGCCCAGTGGTTTCAGGCTTCCTATTTAGCTAGTCCGGGACTCGGATCGCAAGAAACATGGTCGGCCACGTTGCTGGAGGGAAATATTTATTCCGTTCAGTATAAGCTGTCAAAGGCCGGGCAAACTATCGTTCACTTATTCGTGGCAGATTTGGACAAGAAAGTATTGAGAGGATTGGATAACTCTTCTTCAGAATTGCTTGCGGGCAAACGGCCTCAGCCTCATATGGTTTCAGAGGGTTCTTCTCGCGACGCTGGTTCTTCCGCTACTTCTGTGTTTGAATAACCATGCGATATACCCCTGTTTTCGGTAAGCGGGGCCTGTCTGGGGCTGCCGCTGCGAAAACCGCAGTTGCCATCTGCGGCACTGCTCCGGCTCTCGGGTCGACCTAGAGTGAAATGCGACCCTGCGAGACGGTTTTTTGTGGGACCCCGGTGTAACACCGGGGGAATGCCAGCTCCACACGTTGTTAGGGTCTGGCCTTCGGGCAATCCCCAGCCACCCGCTTACCCACAGGAGAGTAGGACTTGCGCAGTAATTCCGCGAAAATTTTAAGTCCTGCCCAGGGGTGACTCTGGTTCCAGCCCCTCGGTCCCGCAACGGAAGGTGAACGGTGCCTGCCTGCCGGCAGGCA
>JACQJM010000095.1 GCA_016205045.1 Elusimicrobiota bacterium
ACTTCACACACAGCATGGGTTTGGCCAGCACTTTTCCGTGGTCTCCTTCCTGAATGTGCATCTGCACCAACACTAGGCCGGATTCACACAAAAGCCGTCCCCCCGCTCTTTGAAGGGGGATTACAATTTGGCTTCCTGCCTGACTTTCCGTTTCAAATAGTTGATGTCCGCTCATGCTCACGATAGAGGCCTTAACCACCTCAGGTCCAAAAACGAGGGATTGATCATATCCAGCGGCAGGACTGATCATAAGGGCCCGAGAACCGCCTTCCCCTCCTACGCTCCCTGCAGAGGTGGTACTCGTTCCATCCGATCGCACGATTTCCGCAGGAAACAGGCGGGGACCTCCTCCACCACCCCCGGAATTGCTGATCGTGACAGTGATTGTGTGGGTGGAGATGTTTTGGGAGAAGTCGTAGGCCCTAGCGGTGAGAGAATGAGTGCCATTGGAAGTCTGCCTGGTATTCCAAGAAAAGGTAAAAGGGCCCGCCGTTTTGGAGCTCAAAAGGAGGCTGTCGCGGTACAGCTCCACCTTTAAGAGTCCCTCGGCATCGGACGCCGAGACGTTCACCGTAACGATTCCTGAGACCGGGGCTCCCTGTGTTGGGGAGAGGATGGCCACGGAGGGCGGCGTGGTATCCCAAGGCTCCACTGAAAATCCCGCACTTGTCGGATCGCTCCACCCTTTGGGATCTATCGTATGCACCCACCAATCATAGCGGTGCCCCGGCTGGACAGGGAGAGACAAGGACGTAGAAGTGAGTCCCGTGTCTATACACAGATAGAGGGTGTTGTCGGGACAGTTGTTGCGAGGATCCCTTAAGGACCCATCCGTCAAGTCCTGCACCCGAACCGCGTAGCCGACCGCGCCCGGAACAGGGTCCCAAGAAAGGGTAACCGAGGAGATTGTTCGGGCGAAGAGGGTTCCGGAGGGCACAAGATTCGCGGGAGGAACAACATAGGGGCTGGCCCAGCGGATATTGTCCAACGCATCGTCCTCATAAGCCTCGCCCCCTGCGGCGCCTCTCCAATTTTTCAATGTCCAATTCAGACCCGGATTGGTTCCCTGAACCCTGATATTATACAGGGACGCCTGGGATCTGGAGCTGTTGAATACAAGGCCGTAAAAAGTCGCTTGGCTGGTTAAATTTCTAAGAGTGATATAGGTAGAGGTCGAGGAGATTGGATTCTGTCCCGCCAAATCAAATGTGGAGGAGGAGAGGCTCACGCCGGCAGTCCCGGACAACTGGATCCCGGACTCATCCACGTTGGTGATGGTAGAGTAGCTCAGGACAAATGCGCCCGAATCCACGAATGTGTAGTAGGGAACGGCGGGGTCCATACGGTCCATCACAGAAGGGGCGAGGGAAGATCCCATGAGTCTGAATTCCGCGCTGGGAGCAATAGTGAACCGGGAACGCCCCCCCCTGAATCTGAAGTCGGAGGGCCCGAAAAGAAGTTTTTTTTGAGAATTAGCATCCCGGGAATCCCCCAAAAGGGCAAAGCTGACAACATCCCCCTCTTGAGGAAAGCCGCCTTCATTGAAGGACAGAAAAAATTGAGGAGAAGCGGGAGGGAAGGGTTGGTATGAGATGGAGCCGGAGAAGGACCCCAGAGGCCCCGATCGGGAGCCTTCCACGATCCAATAATTTTGGTAGCGCTGAATGGTGATGATCTGGGAAACGGCGCTGGTGTCCTGTGTGTTCAGAACGGAAGCAGAATGTCCAGCTCCCCGCATCACCTGGGGAACGGTCGCGGTGGAACGGTAAAGAGGGGCTGTCTCATCCAGGATGAGAGAGGCGTTGGACAGAGTGTAATCTCCCCAAAGGCGTGCGGTCCCGGATTCCCCGCTTTGGTTATAAGAGAGCAGATAGTTCCCGTCCCTGTTGAAACCGGCGGTGGAAATGCCTCGTGTGGGGTTGATGCGGACGGATTTAAGGGTCAGATCGGCGGGGTACAGAGGGGTGAGGGCGATCTCTTCTTTGCCGTTCGGCCTGGGGTTTTGGCTGGGGTCATAACCGATGAGGTCTTCCACCGCCGTGTTTTGGTTCGAATTGAAAGTGGCAAACATGCCGTAGCCACTGTTGGAATAAATAAAATTGGCGATCAGGAGGTTGCCGGAGCCAGACCAGAGAGAAACGCCGTCGCTTGAATTGGAGTAGACGGAGTTGTCTGTCAGGATATTGTATGAACCACTCATCAGGGCAATTCCATAGCCCATGTTAGAATGAACCCGGTTGGATTTCAAGATATTGCTCGAAGCCGAGGTTCCCAGAAACACAATGCCATACCCCGGATTGGAAAAAGCGTCGTTGGACACGAATGTATTATGCGAACTATTGTCCAGGAAGAATCCAGCACCCCCATTGGAAAACGAAGCGTTGTCTGTCAGGATATTGTTGTGGGAGTTGGAAATGTAAACACCATTGTAATAAGCGCTGTAGATCAGACTGTCGTTCAAGGTGCTTCCGGAGGCTTGGTTGAAGAATATCCCATATCCATCTCGGATCGTACAGTGAGAGAGAACTCCCCGCACTTGAGAACCATCCAAAATTATTCCGAAGGCATCATCCTCCCCGGATCCCAGTTGGACAAACTCCCCGTAAGCCAGGGAAAAATTGGCGGTCGACTCTGCGAAGTTTCTAATATAGGAGGCGTCCTCCGTGGGAACAGACCCTGCCGATCGAACCTCAACATTTCGGGTCAGGTTGAATACGGTGGCGGTGGAAGCAGCACTGTGGTCATAAAGAAGCGGCGGCGAAAACCCAATGAGGAGAGGATCTGTGCCGGAAAGGGAGGAGATGGTTCTGCGCTCCGTATGGTTCTGAGAGCTTAGATCCGTTTGACTGATAACAATTTCATCCCCCACCGACCATAGGGCCTCTGGATCCAAATCATCAGGAAACGGACGTTGGGTTTTGTTGGAATAATTTAGGGAAGGCGATCTGACCCTGATGAGGCTGGCTCCCGCGAGGGCGTCCTCGGTGGCTGTGCTGGACGAAGTCTTACGGGCTCCGCGCAGGGTGAATGTGCCGTCTCTCTGAACCGTCAGGCTGTATTGTCCCGCATAGGACCCCGAGGACAGAATCAAGGTTGCCTTGAGGCTGGGGGATATGGGGGCTAGTTCGGTCCCCATGTCCAGCACTCCTCCGGGGTTGACGATAAGGTCGCCCCTAACCATTGCAAAACGACTGTCGGAGATCCGGCTGAAAGACAGGGTTCCCTGGAGTGTCGTTCGGCCTGCAGTGGCGGTGGTTGTGTCCAATGTGATGGTGTGTCCTGCCTGAATCAAGACTTGGTAGTCAGGAGAGGGTATCCTTCCTCTATCCCATGTGAATGGATCAGACCAATTTCCGGACCGAGTGCTGGACAACAAATTCAACACGGTTAGGGCCGCCGCGGCGGAGCTTGTATGGATGGGGTTACTGCCGTCCGCGGCCTGAATTGAGATGAGGTATGTTCCTGGGATTGTGCCGGAGGGTACCGTCACGATTAAATTTGCCGACCTATACTGCAAGGGCGGCACATCCAAGAAGAGGGGATTGATCTGGGAATTCCAGTCGGCGGGCAAGCCACTCGTGAGATTGAATCGGGTGGTTGGGCAAAAGGGAGAATCCCTGTTGGAGAGACTGACGGTATAACTTGCGGTGGAACCATCCAGGGCCATGGGGTTGGCTGGGTAGATGCTGATCAGGGGCGCGGAGGGGTTGCAGTTTAAGGTCACAGACACGGTGACGGAGCTGGCATCGTGGCTTATTTGTGTGACGCTCAAACCAATGGCGGGGTCCTGGAAGCTGGCCCCGTCCCCCAGGCTCGCATCCCAGACGTCCCTTGATTTCCACAAATCATAGGTGCTCGTGTCGGATAGAGGGGTTGTGTCCACCAGTTTTGTCTGAGAAAAACCCATGTCGTTCCAGATGTGGATCAAGGCGCCGCGGGTTATGCCGCTTCTTAGGGGAGCATCCAGGCCGATAGGTTGTCTGTACTCGAGATAATAAAATTCGTTTGTGTTCGCCTTGGGAATTTTCAGAGCTTGAATCCCTTCTGTGGAAACCTCCAGGGGTGCAATGGAGTAAACCCCATTGGTAGAGGCGGTTTGTATGCGCTGGGGAGGAATCCATCCTAGAGCCGCTTTATGGGGAGCGTTGAACTGACTCTCTGAGATATCCAACCACCCCATAATATCCCACAAGTCTCCATATTCATCGGTGGTGCAGTTGGAATAATTATCCACGGGCACGGCCCCGCACTTGAGCCATTCGGCGTGATGAATGCCCAGATTGTGGCCCAGTTCGTGGGCAAACACGAACATGCTGTCGTACCCATTGTTCCAGGAGAGAGCCCCCCCCAATTGTCCCATCCCCCCCCAGCCGCAAACGTTGGTGTTCGGGAAGAAATAGATTCTCTTCTGGTATTGGCTCAGGTCCACCCCGGCGGCCGTGGCGGCCGCGTCGGCTGCCTGCGACCAGGTCCAAGAGTCACAGGTGGCGCCCAAATTGTAAGGAATCGTGTACCAGCCCAACACGTCACCCGAGAAGGAGACCTGCCCAAAGGAGGTTTCCTGGTAATATTGGTTGACAGATGTGGAGCTTGTAAAAAGGGTGGAATTGATTTGATTTGTGGTGAAGGGACGGTTGTTGGGATTATTGGCAAAGTTAAACAGAAGGGCTACGGTTCTTATATCCCCGCTGACCAGAGAGGTCTTGACCGATGGGGAAGTTTTAAACTGAGCAGGTTGCTTTCCATCCTGCACGACAAACTCTGAGTCAAGTAAAGTTCCGTAAGCGACAACTTCTGAGCCGGAAAGAAGGGGTGGTGAGTTTTGGGCAAAGTGGACCCTGTATTTTTTGCCGCGGCTTTCCAGGTGATACAACTGCTCGCTTTTTCTGTTCGCGAAGTCTTCCGCGATCGAGACTTCCAGCCTCCCCTCAACTTTTACGCCCTTCTCTTCGATCAGGGGCCGAATTTCCTGAGGTAAAGAGTCCCGGACATCCGCAGAAATGGATTGGCTCAGGAACCTGCGGAGTTCACCGGATCGGATCGCCTCTCGTAGACTCTCACGACGCGAGGAGGCTATGGAAATCAGTTGACCCAGAAGAACATTTTTGTCTTGGGAAGAGGCGGCCGCTTCGTACCGCTTGGCGGTTTCCAGCAGCTTTTGGGTGAGCGGGGGCAGAGGATCAACATCCGATGAAAATAAAGGATTCGCCGAAGCCAAACAGAAAAAAACCGCGAGGAAAATGCAGAACTTCCCCGAATCCCCTCTCCCCTTGCGGGAGAGGGTAGGGTGAGGGGAAGGGAAATGGTGAGTTTGGGGAAGTTCTGGGAAAATGATGGAACCAAAGGGGTGCTTCAGGTCCACCTTCATGGCAGGTTGATCCCCATCTGCAGAGACATGCTAGGTGGAGGATATAACAAGTGCCCCGGAGGGTGGAAGGGTCCAAAGTCCTGTTTCTAGATGGGTCTAAAGGGTCAGCGAGAGGTACCTGTGTACAAGCGGTGAGGAGTGCGGGATGAGGAGTGGGCTACTTTATAATCTGCACCCGTTCCAGGCTCTCATAGAACACAAGCACACTGTATCACCAACCACAGTCTCTATTTACAACAGAGGTATGCTTGCCCACTAGCATATGTTGAGTATGGTCCGATATCGCTACAAGTGAGTCCCGGAGATGTTACAAGATTAGGTTCTGATACACCGCACGCAGACCACCAACCCACGGAGCCTTCATTGCTAAATCCCAAACTACAGTGTGTCCCGGTCTGCAGATAGGAAACGTAACAGCTGCCGCCGCCACCACCTGCACCGAGAGCCGCCCAGGCCCCGTTTGCGTATCCTTTGAATTGATGATTCGTTGGATCTGAAGTGTTAAGATAAATCGCCCCCTCTTCTCCGGAGGGTTCCGAGCCCAGGGCTCCCACTTTTACCACACCCCCGGCAATTAATGCCCCCGCGAAATCCGCATTTCCTAACACGCTCAACTTATTTATGGGTGAGGAGGTTCCTATTCCAACATTCCCTGACTGATAGGCCAGGTAGGCATTGCCCGTGGTCCGCATCTCGTTATAAACACCATAAGGGGCGGGATAATAGGTGGTCAGGGTCAGTGTCTCGGTGGAAAGAGACTTGGGGAAACTTGCTACAGATATCAACAAGAGATAAAGAAGTCTTTTGAGTTTTTTTTCTATCCTATTCATTTTGATCACCTCCAGCAATCTTTTATTCCCTAGAGCATTGAGCTACTTTGCCACAAGCAAAGATTGAACTCTTCTCTCTCCTCCGGCCAACATTTGGACCATGTAAAAACCGGATTCCAAATTAAATCTCTCTGACTGGACGGGAATAACAATGACGCTTCCTTGTTTGTGTTTTTCTACCAGGATCTTGCCGCTTAAAGTCAAAACCTGCACCTCCTCCACAGACTCATCAAACACCAACGTCTGGTTGGCATCCTTTTGCGGGCTCACCATCAAAGCGCGGGCCTCCCCCTCCTGGGGGGCCAGAGGGTTGATGGAGCCCGTGGTCACCAGAGAAACCATCCCCACATTACCCTTCACAACGGTCACGGTGATTAAAGAAGAACTCCCCACATTGCCTGAGGTATCCACAGCCTTGGCTTGGAGGGTGTGCGTTCCGTAGGTGGAGGCGTGCCAGGTGATGTTGGCGGAGCAGGGTGTTGTGGGAGGTGAGAAAGTCTGGGAGCCTGCCAGGAAGCCGTCGGCATAAAGATCGACTCTTTGCACCGCGATATTGTCAGAACAGGAAACAGAAACGGTGGTGTTCACTTTTATATTGGAGCCGTTGGCAGGAGAAACAATAGATGCGATGGGAGCCGTGGTGTCCCCGTTGACCACTGAAATCGATATGGAACTGGAGACCGTCTTGAAGGATGTGTCTATGGCGCGAGCCAGAATAGAGTGGTTCCCATTGGACAAGCTCAACGTGTTCAGCAGAAAACTCCAACTGGACGTCCCGGAGGCTGTCTGGGCCGTACCGCCATCCACCTGAATTTCCACCCGAGAGAGGGCCGGGTCACCGGAGGCTGTTCCGGATAGGACGATGGTTCCCGAAACGGAGGCGCCATTAGCAGGCGAGAGTATGGCGACCGTGGGAGCCGCGGGAGGTTTTATATTCTGCATGGTGACGGTGATGGTGTGGGTGCTTGTGTTGTTGGATGTGTCGTAGGCCTTGGCCATCACCGTGTGGGTGCCCGTACTGAAGTACTCAGAGAAGTCATAGGGGCTTGCGGTGCGGGTACCCACCAGAAAGCTGTCTAAGTACAGCTCTACTTTGGAGATCCCCAGATTTCTGTCTCCTGCTCTGACAATATCATCGAAAGCAGAAACGGAGACGGTGAGGGTTTGAGGAGAGAGGAACACCGACCCATCCGGAGGATATGTGATGGAAACGGAAGGAGGAGTGATGTCCGGACTCATTTGGACGACGGTCACGATGCCGGCCGTCATCTGATTGCCCGCAGCGTCCCGGGCCACGGCCGTCAATGTATGGGTCCCTGAGGAGGTGCGGCTCGTATCCCATAAAGCGCTGTAGGGAGGGGTGGTGTCCTCTGCACCCAGGTTGGCCCCATCCAGATAAAACTGGACTCCCGCCACGCCTACATTATCATACGCCCGCGCGGTAACGACCACGGAGGAAGAAGCACTGACCGAGGCGCCATCCCCGGGCGAGGTGATGTAAACCGAGGGGGCCTCTTTGTCTCCCGTCTCCAAAAATGTCGCCAGATAAATGGACATGTTGGATGCGCCATCCATGGTGGCCCACACGATGTGGCCGTCATCCATATGCAGGTTGTTCTCCATCAGCTTGTCCTGGAGGGAGTAGGTCAGTGGCGTCTTTTGGCCGCTGCTGAGATCGTAAAGAATGACCTTGCTGTAATCAAAAGTATCTCCCCAGGAGATGAACCTCTGGCTGGCCTGGATAGGATACTTGCGCCTCTCGCTTGTGAATGCCAAATTTAAACCCCCCGAATTTAAGTCCTTATCCCATATGTCATAAACATTGGCTGTGTTATAGAGCCATGTATCCATGTAGAGATGGTTGGCGCAGTTAATGTCCGCAGACATGGGACTGGGAACGGAATCATTATCCCCTAAATTATGAAACCACTGCTGAGCAGCGCTCAACTGCCAACTTGGAATGTCCAATTTTAGAATGCCATAATCAGTCCCCATGGACATGGACCCTCTTGCCACAAGCCTTCCGCAGCTAAATCCCATAATTCTGTCTATAAATTTGAGCCCTATGGGAAGGGTGAAGTTTCTTAGCTGATTTCCCCCCACGTCAAAAATGGAGATGATATTCATCGTGGTGGTGCTTGTATACGCGAGTGTTTGCCACGCGACATAATCGCCCTCGGTGCTGAATCTTAGTTCCAACGCTTTATAATTTAAACTGCCCATCTGCTGAATTTGGTTCGTTTGAGTATCAAACAGCCATGCGGAAGAAAGAAATTTTCCTCCCGGGGCGTTATCTATTTTAAGATAAGCGATCTTCCCCTGATTTATCTGCATCATCCTGTAATCGTACCATACCCAATTGTAATCCTCTTTGTACTGGTGCACCACGCGGGTAGTCCGGGTGGGGATATCATAAACCATGACGTCATATTGATAGGGGGGGTTGCTATTGAGAAGCCTTTGCCAGGCCACCTGACTGCGTGAAACGGAAGGGAAGGGGTAGCCGAAAGCCGGCGCTGTGGCTTGGTATATTTTCTCGATTTTGATGCTCCGGATGAGGTCCGACTCCAAGTGCCGAGCTCCTGCCGTCATGGAGATGTTTAAATCCAGGTGAACGCTTCCCGGACGGGTTACCGTTGTCGGAAGATTCAGAACAAATGTACCCGTGGATGTTCCTCCACTTTGGGATATATCCCCCAAAAAGGCCTGGCCCTGGAGGAAGGATATCTCGGCTGGATTTCCACTCAACGTGACATTCACCCCGCGGGCGTCCCCCAAACCCTCGTTTTTAAAGATCACTTGGTACTCAATCGTTTCACCCGGCTCGGCCACCCCATTTCCATTTCCACTGCTCTGTCCCGTATTGTTATCCTTCACGCCAGTTGAGAGAACGAAAAGCCTGGGTTGGGATACAGGAAGACTAAGATCCCAACTCCACACCCTACCCATTGAATCCTGAATCTGGAGTTTAAGTGGAATAACCGGGTAATCTTCTGGGGGTACGTTCACCCGCAGAGCAAAAGGCGCCTGGGAGAATTTCTCCTCACCGGTTACCAAATCGCCAAAATTGGCCGAGGCCTGAAGGAGGGTCACATACGGATCGGATGTGGTGATCTGTCCCGTTCCTCCCACAATATTTTCTGGGGTCATGTTTTTTATGGCTAGGTTGAGTTCTATGGTTTCCTGGGACTCCCAACGGCCGTCCCCATCCCCGTTGCTGGGAGGGGTGGAATCATCATTGATGTTGATTTTGCTCACAAAGACTCCACTCAATTGGGAGACGACGGCACGATAGGCATTCAACCTTCCAGCCCCCAATAATCCTACATACCCGGGATTTTTAGAATATATATCTTCCGCAGAGTTTTTAAGGAGTGACTCTAATTCGGAAACCGAGAGGCTGGGAGCCTGGGTGAGCATCAGGGCGGCCACTCCCGAGACATGGGGAGAGGCCATGGAGGTTCCGCTCAGGTATCTATATATATCGCCCGAGGGATCACACAGAGCACAAGGTCCAGGGGGCACCGTAGACAGGATGGAGACCCCAGGGGCAGAAATATCCACCACGGAGCCGTAGCTTGAAAAACTGGCCTTGAGGTCATTTCGGTCCGTGGCGGCCACGGTGAAAACATTATCCATCGCCGCCGGATAGGTATTATAGGCATCGCTTCCGCTGTTCCCGGCTGAAGCCACAAAAAAAACGCCCAGGGCCCTGGCGTAGTTTATGGCGTCCTGAAGGGTTTGACTATAGCCACCACCCCCCCAGGAGTTGTTTAGGACATCCGCTCCATTGGCTGCCGCATAATAAATAGCGACGACCGCATCCGCTGCATCCCCAGATCCATCATATCCTAAAAATTTAAGAGGCATGATCTTGGCGCCCCAGGTCACCCCCACCACCCCCTGGCCATTGTTGCCGGAAGCGGCGATGGTTCCCGACACGTGGGTGCCGTGGCCGTGATCATCCATGGGATCTTTGTCATGGTATTTAAAGTCCCATCCCCTGACGTCATCTACATAGCCGTTCCCATCATCATCTATTCCGTTTCCAGGGATTTCTCTGGGGTTGGTCCAGATGTGTCCGGACAGCTCGGGATGTGTGTAGTCCACCCCCGTGTCCACCACCCCCACAACGATGGGCGAGGTGGCCCCGGTCACAACATCCCAAACCTCGGGAGCGTCTATGTCCGCATCCACAGTCCCGCTGCTTTGACCCACATTGTGCAGACCCCACAAATCTCCAAACCAGGGATCGTTGGGAAGGGTGGCCTGGACATGGACCAGGGCATCGGGCTCTATATACTCCACAGCCGAATTTTCGCGGTAGGCTTTTAAAATCTCCTGGGAGTCTGTATCCGAAGGAACCTCCAAAACATAAATTCTGTCCAAGCCTATGCCGACGGGATCTGCCTTGCCCTGCGCCCTCAGGCTCCTTAAGGGAAACCTAGTTCTGGTTTCCCGGGCGGAATCGTCTGATGTTTTATTCTCAAGCCCCGGGATAATCTTCTTAAATTTCTTGGCCTTAAACTTGCGGTGCAAATCCTCCAGGGACCCAGGGGACTTCGCTCCAGGTTTAATCTTAATGAGAAACCGGCCCGGAATGATATCCGACCCTCCCTTTGAAACCGAGGGATCTTCCACCCCCCAGACAACTGCGGAGAACATCAAAGAGACAAGAAAAAAAATTTTGCAATCGGGAGTCTTCATTTTCTGTTCCTCCTAGCGCCAACCTGTGCTACCCTATTATATAGGTTAAGCTTTAAGCCGGAGAAATCAACAACGATTTGTCGCGTCAAAAAAAACCAAATAAAACAACGCTTTTTTGATGCCGGCCTGACCGCTTTTAAGACTTCTTTTAGACCATGAATTTTTTATGAAGAGGGTTTAGAACTTCCCCGAATCCCTCTCCCCCGGTGGGGCCGGGTCCTAAAGACGTGTTGAGCCGGCACTCCCCGACCGTAGTCGGG
>JACQJM010000096.1 GCA_016205045.1 Elusimicrobiota bacterium
CATCAAGGGAGAGGGGTATTAGGGTAGGCTCTATATCAAATTTGCAAAAGTCCAGTTATAAACTTAAGATTTAATATGGAACGTATTCTCTTGGTAAGGATAGAAGACAGGGATTCTGTTGAGGAAACCTTAGAGGAGCTCCGTGGTCTGACGGAAACTGCCGGGGGACAAGTGGTGGAAGTTCTATCGCAAAAAGCTCATAAGCTCAATCCCGCCACCCTGGTAGGAAGCGGAAAAGTGGAAGAGATCGCTTCCGTAGTCACTCGTCAAAAGATTCAAAGCGTCATCTTTGATAAGGAACTCTCCCCTGCGCAACAAAAAAATCTGGAAGAATCCATCCCCAGTAAAATTTTAGATCGCACTCGGCTGATCCTCGATATCTTTGCCCAAAGAGCCCGAACCCGGGAAGGAGGACTGCAGGTAGAACTGGCCCAACTGTCTTATCTTCTTCCCCGATTGACGGGGAGGGGGGTGGAGCTTTCCCAACAAGTGGGAGGCATCGGCACTCGAGGTCCCGGAGAAAGACAGTTGGAAATAGAGCGACGCAAAATACGCGATCGCATTGCCAAACTCAAGTCCGAAATCAGCCACATCCGTCAGCAAAGAACCCTTCAGCGTCAGAAAAGATTATCCGTGCCTTTTCCTACCATAGCCATCATTGGCTACACCAATGTGGGCAAATCCACACTGCTGAACACCCTCACCGGAGAAAAATCCAAGGTAGTTGCAGATGATAAGCTATTTGCCACTTTAGATCCCACCACCCGTCGAGTAAAACTTCCTGCCGGGGGTTGGGCTCTTTTTACCGATACAGTCGGATTTATCCAAAAACTCCCGCATACCCTGATTGCTGCTTTCCGCGCTACCCTGGAAGAAGTGACTCAAGCGGATATCCTATTACATGTCCGGGATGCTTCCTCCCCGCACGCCCTCCACCAAAAACAAGCCGTGGAGCAAGTGCTTGAAGAATTAAAGGCGGAAGAAATTCCCCGAATAGACGTGCTGAATAAATGGGATAAGCTCAATCCTACAGAAAAGATGAGTCGACACAAAGAAAATCCTCAAGGAATACCTCTTTCGGCATCTCAAGGAACAGGACTGGATATTCTTTTAAACCGTATCGAAGAATTCTTAAGCTACAAATGGCTTAAAAGGGAGATTCTTCTGCCTACCACCCAGAGCCGACTTCTTAATGAAATTTATAAGACTTCTCAAGTACTCCATCAAAAAAATACGAATGGGCAGTATCACATTCAGATGCGCATAACCAAAGAGAATTACCAAAGGCTATTAAAGTTGATAAGATCATAAGTTCATAAGTTGATAAGTGAAGAATAAACTATAATAACCCTTATCAACTTATCATCCTATCAACTTATCAACTAACGTGACTCTAGCCAATAAGATCACGGTCAGCCGGATCGTCACCATCCCTATTTTCTTTATCCTCTTGCTCAACCAGAGTTTCCCCTGGGCTACCTTGGTGGGAGGGTTGTCGGGTGTCACCGATGCACTGGATGGACTGGTCGCTCGAAAATTCAAACAACAAACTCCTCTGGGAATATTTCTAGATCCTTTGGCGGATAAGCTTTTTTTGTTGGCGGCCTATGGAGGATTGACCGCCATTCATGTCACCCCTGTCTGGGTTTTAGTGGTCATCCTCAGCAAAGATCTCATCGTGTTAATGGGCTGGATGTTGCTCTTTATATTGACCGACAGCTCTGCAGTGACAACTCGCTTCCTAGGAAAGTCAGCCACTGCCACACAGATGTTATATGCGGGTACCGTGCTTTTATCAAAATCTTTTGAGTCCGCCGCCAAAATTACAAATCCATTTCTTCCTTTCTTGCTGGGAGCGATGGTAGCGTTAACCGTAATATCTATGCTAGACTATGTGATCTTCGGTTCGAAAATATTGAAACAAAGTGGTCATCATTAGATTAGTAAATAACGATGGATTTTAAAGTGTTATTTTTTGCTGTCTTTAGCTATCTTTTGGGAGGAATTCCCTCGGGTTATCTCATTGCCAAGTACCTGCGAGGCATCGATATTCGGGAATATGGCTCCGGAAACCCTGGGGCCGCCAATGTCTACCGGGTTGTAGGCAAATGGGCAGGATGGGCCACCATGGGATTAGACACGGCTAAAGGTTTCATCCCGGTCATGATGGCACGGTGGTATTATGGCGATCGTTATGACCTATTGGTTTCGTGTGGAGCCTTAGCTATTTTCGGACATATTTGGACCATCTTTTTAAAGTTTCGAGGAGGTAAGGGAGTGGCTACTTCTGCCGGAGTTTTCGCCGCGTTGCTGCCACTTCCTACCTTTCTGACTTTTTTGGTATTTATTACCGCGGTCGCCCTGAGCGGCCATATTTCTGTGGGTTCCATCTTAGCCGCTGTCGCCATGCCTTTCTTGAGTTTGGTCCTAAACAGCCCTGCACCGCTTACGTTGATGTCCATCATCATCAGCGGACTGGTTCTGTTCAAGCACATTCCTAACATGAGAAGGCTTTTTGGAGGGAAGGAGCTTTTTTTGAAAAATGGCCGCTAGAAAGACGGTTTTAGTCACTGTCTTGGGAGCAGGATTGTGGGGAACGGTTTTGGCCAATCATCTAGCCGAAAAAAATTATTCTGTAATTTTGTGGGAATACTTCTCTGATCTGGCCGAAAAACTCCAGCAGTCTAGAAACCACCCTCATCTTCAGGGATTTACATTGAATAACCATGTGGAGGTGACATCCAATCTTAAATCTGCTGTGGAAAAAACTACTTTTCTTGTGATTGCACTTTCTTCTCAACATATTCGGAATGTATGCAAACACCTCAAACCTCTTCTGCCACGCCGCAAACCCTTACCCATCGTCATTAATGCTTCCAAAGGAATAGAACCACAAAGTCTTAAAACTGTCAGCGAGGTTATCGAAGAAGAAATTCCTGATCTCAAAGGAAGGGTCTTCGCCCTCTCGGGGCCCAGCTTTGCCCGCGAAGTTGCTCGCGGGGTTCCTACCCTGCTTCTCATCGCAGGCTCTCAGAACGGCCTGATTCAAACAGCGAAAAAAACTATGGAAGGTCATCCACTCCAAGTTCAAACGACTCCAGATCGCAAGGGAGTAGAACTGGGAGGCTCTTTGAAAAATGTTCTAGCCATTGGGTGCGGCATACTAGATGGACTTCGCACCGGAGCCAACACCAAAGCCGTTTTTATTATCCAGGGCCTGCAAGAAATAGCTCAACTGATCCAAAAAATGGGAGGAAAACCTGATTCTATCTACGGTCCCGCTGGATTAGGGGACCTTATCGCCACGGGGACTTCTTTGGAATCCCGCAACAGGACTCTTGGGGAAAAACTAGGGCAGGGTAAAGACTTGAGCACGGCGCGAAAAGAAGTGCCTACGGTTGCCGAAGGCATCGAGTCCACCACCAGCGCTATCAAACTTTGTCAAAAATATAGACTTAAAGCCCCTCTTTTAACTACTATTGGGAAGATTGTCCATCAAAATCAACATCCCCAAACATTACTTCATGCGATGGGATTTAATTTCGATGCCTAAAGAACCTAAGGAAAATACTGAGGAAAAAGAGGTACGGATTTACTCTTTGGCTACCACGGTAAATGAGTGTATTATTTTTTTGGAAGAAGTGACTGGGAACCGTTTGCTTCCCATTTGGATAGGATTAGCCGAAGGTCAAGCCATCGCCATCCGATTCTCAGGCATTGTTCTTCC
>JACQJM010000107.1 GCA_016205045.1 Elusimicrobiota bacterium
CATGAAATCCCCACTATAATATAACAGACCTTTCGTTGGTGTTCAAGGTTTTTATAAATTCTATCAACAAGTTATCCACAATATCCACAAATGGAGTTCATCATTATCGTGATACATTACTTGAAATCTCATGAGCGATTCTCAATCCCTGCAAGGTAAGGTCGGGCACTATTTTTATCTTTCTAGCCATGGAAGGAATAAATAAATCCGCCAAACCTCCCGTCGCAAACAGTTTGGATCCTCTGCCTACCTCCTCTAGAGTTTTGTGCAGAAGTTTCTCCACCATCCCCAAATAGCCATAGAAGAGTCCGGATTGAATGCACTCAATAGTATTCTTGCCCACCACCCTGCTGGTTTTTTTGATCTCCACTTGAGGCAGCTTTGCGGTGTACTCGGATAGCGCCCGAGCTATCATCTTAGGCCCTAAAACAATGACTCCTCCTAAATACTCACCCTTTTTAGAAATACAATCAAACGTGGTGGCCGTACCAAAATCTATCACCACCGCCGGGCCCCCATACAAACGGTAAGCGGCCAACGAGTTAAGAATTCGGTCGGCGCCCACCTCCCCAGGGTGATCCACCCGATACTTGATTCCTAACGGGGTGTCGGGAGTCACCACAAACGGTTTTAGATCAAAATAGCGTCGAGAAACTTGTTCAAACACATGGGACAAAGTAGGTACTACAGAACCGAAAGCAAAAGCATCGATTCCACGAGTGGAGAGAGAATCCGAGTGTTTCAGGCAACTTAAAATACTGGTGCCATACTCATCCGCCGTTTTTCGCTCATCCGTGGCCAGACGCCAAAAACCTAATAGTTGATCTCCCTGAAAAGCACCCAGGGTGACGTTGGTATTGCCGATATCAGCAGCGAGCAACATATAAATGGGATTAAGGGATTGAGGAATTAAGGGATTAAGAACCCTAAAAAACCCTAATCCCCCAATCCCCCAATCACTTAATTCCCTCCATAAGACGGCGGTCGGAACGCGCCTGAAGAAACAGAAGAAGCCCCATAATCATATTCAATGGGACCACCGCAAAGTAAAAATACCATTCCAACCGTCCCAATAAGATCGCCGCAGACAAGTACAGAAACCTTAAGTTATCTCCCATCAAATTCCATCCCCGCACTAAAATACGATTTCCGCTACGGTAGGCCTGCACACACTCATCGGGTAAAGAACCCTTAGGATAAATGCGCCTTAAGGATTGTTCTAAGCGAAAACGCACAGCGGCTAGTTTTCTTTGACGCGCCGTATAATCCTGATAAGCCCATCCCAAAAAACCGCTCAGTTTTTCCGTTTTTTCTTCCTTGGGAAGATGTCTTCGTACCACATAATCGATGTACTGATTGCGGAAAAAATCATAGAGACAGCTCTGCAAAGAGTGGCTGACACCCGAAAGAAGCATGGGCAATAAAATCCATGAGGATTCCGGCCAGGGATGACTTTTAAAATATCGCAAGCAGAGCGCCAGGTGCACCGCGGTGAATGTGAAATATCCCGTCATCCCATCCAAGATTCTTCCCTTCAAACTACCCGCCTTTTGCATGCGGGCCAATTGTCCATCCGCGCTGTCAAAAATACTGGAGACCACCATCATGACCACACCCCACAAAGCCAGGGAAGGCCAGTACACCAACACTCCTCCCAAAATACCCAGAGCCATACTTGTGTAAGTCAACTGATTAGGGGTCAGAGGAATACCATTAGCTCCATAGGCCACCAGCGCCCCTAATGGATGAAAAAAATAGAGGTCTAATTTTTCCTCAATTTCGTAAGCTTTGTAGTGGATGTGGATCATGTTTTATGAACTTATAAACTTATCAGCTGCCCTTAATAGCTTGCGACAATTCACTCACGGCGCTGGCTGATTTTTGCAGAGCCGCTTTCTCCTCAGGAGTCAATTTTAGCTGTATGATTTCTTCGATTCCATCCGAACCTAGTTTCACGGGAACGCCCACAAAAACTCCACGGATACCGTACTCTCCTTCCAGATAAGCCGCACAAGGGAGAATCTTCCTCTTATCTTTTAATATAGCCTCCACCATCTCCGTCGCGGACGCGGCCGGGGCATAATAAGCACTGCCGGTTTTAAGCAGCTTGACGATCTCCGCTCCTCCATCTCGGGTGCGCTGAATGATACTCTCAAGTTTATCGGAAGAAATGAACTCAGTCACCGGAATGCCGGCCACCGTGGAAAATCGCGGCAAAGGAACCATGGTATCCCCATGACCTCCCAACACCATGGCATGAACATTCTCTACGGACACTTTGAGTTCTTGCGCCAAAAAAGTGCGCATCCTGGCCGAATCTAAAACACCGGCCATACCCATGACTCGATGTTTTGGAAACCGTGAGGTTCGCAAGGCGACCAAACACATGGCATCCAAAGGATTGGAGACGATGATCAGAATACAGCGAGGAGAATATTTTGCCACCTGTTCTGTTACCGAACGCACAATTCCTGCGTTGGTATTTAATAGATCATCGCGGCTCATCCCCGTTTTTCGAGGAACTCCTGCGGTGATCACCACGATATCCGAATCGGCCGTAGGGGCATACTCCGTGGTTCCGGAGACAAAGGTATCATACCCGTAAAGTGGTCCTGATTGCATAATATCCAAAGCCTTCCCTGCCGGCATCCCTTCCGTCTGAGGGATATCCACCACCACCACATCTCCCAGTTCTTTCTCCGCCAATCGTTGAACGAGAGTAGCCCCCACATTGCCGGCCCCTACCACCGTTATTTTTTTACGAGCCATTCTGCCTCCTGATATAGAGATTAAGTGATTAAGGAATTAAGGGATTAAGAGGTCCCTGCGAAAATTCTTAATTCCCCAATCCCTCAATCCCCTAATCCCTTCCTAAAGCGGAATATTCCCATGCCTCTTCTTTAGCGGTTCAACTCTTTTAGTTCTCAGACATTCGAAGGCTTGAATAAGCCGCGGTCTCGTTTGAGCGGCTCCAATCACCTCATCTAAAAAACCCCTTTGAGCAGCATAATAGGGGTTCGCAAATTTCCGGGTGTATTCCTGAACCTTATCCTGTTTAAATTTCTCCGGATCCTTGGAGGTTTTGATCTCTTTAGAGTACAGGATTTCCACGGCTCCCTGAGGGCCCATCACCGCGATCTCGGCCCCAGGCCAAGCAAAATTAAAATCCCCCCGAATATGCTTGGAACTCATCACATCGTAAGCCCCCCCATAGGCTTTTCTTAAAATAACCGTCACCTTGGGAACGGTGGCCTGGGAATAGGCATACAAAAGTTTTGCCCCGTGTCGAATGATGCCCCCATGTTCTTGGGTGACACCGGGCCAATAGCCGGGGACATCCACGAGGGTCAAAAGAGGGATATTAAAGGCATCACAAAATCTCACAAATCGTGCGGCCTTTTCGGAAGCCGAAATATCCAGCGCCCCGGATAGGTGTTTAGGATTATTGGCCACGACACCCACGGACTCTCCGTTCAGACGAATGAACCCCACCACGATGTTCTCGGCAAATCCTTTATGCACTTCCAAGAACTGATGCGCATCCGCGATTTCCCAGATTACGTCATGAACCCGGTAGGGCTTCTTGGAATCCATTTCACAGATTTTTTCCAGCTCGGGACTGGTTCTAGAAGGATTGTCTGAGGAAGCAATCCGTAAAGGTTTCTCCTCGCCATTCTGCGGGAGATACCCCAGAAGTTCTTGAATTTGCCGAAAGCAATCCTGTTCCGACCCCGCCGTGAAGTGAGCCACCCCGCTTTTTGTGGCGTGAACATGGGCCCCTCCCAAGGATTCGAAATCAGTCTGTTCTCCCGTCGCCGCCTTGATCACCTCGGGTCCTGTGATAAACATAAAGCTGGTATTTTCCACCATGAACACAAAATCGGTAATGGCGGGTGAGTAAACCGCCCCCCCGGCACAAGGCCCCAAGATCGCCGAAATTTGTGGGATGAATCCCGAAGCTTGCACATTTCGATAAAAAATCTCAGCGTACCCTCCCAAGGACTCCACTCCCTCTTGAATGCGGGCTCCCCCTGAATCACACAATCCGATCATGGGCGCGCGAATTCGCACGGCCAGATCCAAAACCTTACAGATCTTCTCGGCGTGGGCGAGTCCCAAGGACCCGCCCATCACGGTAAAGTCTTGAGAAAATACGCACACCGTCCTTCCATGAATGGTTCCGGTCCCCGTCACCACCCCGTCTCCGGGAACCCCTTTTCCCTCCAGGCCGAACTCGCGACCCTTTGTTTCCACCAAAGCATCCAACTCACGGAAACTCCCCTCATCCAACAAAAGATCTAGCCGCTCTCGAGCCAAAAGCTTCCCTTTTTCCTTTTGAGCCTTAGCTTTTTCAGTGCCGCCACCGGCCTGAGCGCGTTGAAGTCTTTTAAGAAGTTCCTCAGTTTTGGTCATGAATGGAGCCCAGTTGATAAGTTGATAGGTTGATAAGATGATAAGTCAGAACCCTTTATTTGATTATTCTTTGTGCCCATATCAACTTATGAACTTATAAGCTTATCAACTACTTCGCTTGCAGTATTTTGTTTCCCAGGGTCACGGGGTCTGTTTTCTTGGCCAGCATCAGGTCCACGTGCCGTTCTGAAATTTTTTGTTGAGCATGGCGATAGACTCTCTTAGAGATATACAATGAAAGTTCCTCAAGTACCTGACCCTTAACCCTCCGACGCCCCTCAGAAGACTGGGCAAGATAGGCACGATGTTCCAGTATGTTTTTGGCGAGCTCCTCAATGCCTTGTTGAAGCTTAATGGAGGTAGCCACTATTTTAGGAACCCAATCTCCAGAGGATTCCACCAAGCCCAAGGCCGTCCTCAAGTCCGCAAGCGCTTTATCTTTTTCTGCCATGTCCGATTTATTCACCACAAAAATATCAGCAATTTCCATGGTCCCCGCCTTCATGGCTTGGATATCATCCCCCAGAGAAGGCGCGGTGACATAGACAATCGTGTCTGCCACCTTGGCGATTTCCACCTCTCCTTGACCGGACCCCACCGTTTCAATAAAAATCTTTTCACACCCATAAGCCTCCAACACATGCACCGCCCCAAAAATATTCGAGGTAAGTCCTCCCAACATCCCTCGGGAAGCCAAACTGCGGATGAAAATCTCAGGATCCAGCGCATGACTCTGCAACCGCAGCCTATCCCCTAAAAAAGCGCCCCCCGTATAAGGACTCGTGGGATCCACGGCCAACACTCCCAACCGTTCCCGAGGCCCTTTAGACGTATCCCGCCTGCGAAAATGGGAGAGTAAAGTCCCGATCAAGCTCGATTTACCGCTTCCCGGCGGTCCACAAAAACCAATCTTGTGGGCCCGGCCACTGAATTCGAAGAAATACTTGCTGAGTTCTTCAAATCCAGGTTTCTCATCGATAACGATGCTCAGTGCCCGAGAAACCGCCGCCTGATCTCCCTCCACTACCCTGCGGGTTAAAGCGACCAAAGCCTCACTGTTTTTTTCTTGTTTTGGCATGCCCTGTAATATGGGATTTGAGGTATTCCACAATAGCATGGGTGGGAGTTCCGGGACCAAAAATCTCATCAATTCCTTTGCGTTTGAGCACAGGCACATCCTCATCCGGGATGATTCCTCCGGCAAAAACCAGTACGCCTTTCAATCCCTTCGCCCGAAGCATCTCCACGACCTTAGGAAAAAGAGTCATGTGCGCCCCCGATAGCAAAGAAAGCCCAATGGCATCCACATCTTCTTGGATCGCCGACTGCACGATCATCTCCGGCGTTTGGCGGATCCCCGTATAGATCACTTCGAATCCTGCATCCCGAAGCGCCCGCACAATCACCTTGGCCCCCCGATCGTGTCCATCCAACCCCGGTTTGGCTATTAAAATTCTCATTTCCTTAAACTAACTCACCTAACCTAGTGACGCCTACACAATAAAAAACGATTGTTCGGGTGGCCAGGGATTGCCCGGAGAAAAACCTCTCGAGAGACGCATTTAGCATTTGGACGGGTCGAGAGGGGTAGTGACGCCGCAGATGGCGCCCACGATTTTCGAAGCGGCAACCCTGGACAGGCCCCGAACTCTATGAGCAGGTGTCACATTTCCCACAACCTATACCCTTGTTCCACCAACTCCAAAAACACCTGAACCACCTTGGGATCAAATCTTTTGCCGGACCCGGCTTGCGCTTCCTGAGTCGCCTTCTCGATCAGCTTCTGTCCTTTGAGCCCCGACCTCATCCGCATCTCTTCCAACCCCTCCACCAAAGCCAAAATCCTGGCTCCCAAAGGAATGTTCTCTCCGGTCAATCTCCCGGGAAACCCCGTCCCGTCAAAACGCTCATGATGATGCTGGATCATGGGCAAAGCCCCATGCAGCATGTGAATTCCCTCCAGCATCTTTACCGACAAAAGAGGGTGTTGTTCTTCTCCCAGCTCTTTGCCTATCACTCCAATCTCCGCCAAAACGCGGCGGCTCTTGGCCCCCATGTAGCCGATGTCATGCAAAAGTCCCGCATAATAGAGCGAATGGTACTCTTCATTATCCAGTCCCATGCGTTTGCCGATGGCACATGCCATTTGGGCGGAGAAAAGGGGATGGAACTCCATCCCCGGACGGGAAACCTCCACCGAAACCCCCAGAAGTTCCAGCACATGCGAGAAGAAATTTTTCTGATCTTGAATAAGCTTGGTATTGGTGATGGCCACCGAGGCTAGATTCGCCAAACTGGTGAGAAGGCCCAAATCATTGTTGCTGTAGGTTTTTCCTCCTCGCTTGTTGAGCACCTCCGCAACACCCACCAACTCCCCACGGGTAATCATAGGAACACAGATGAGGGATTTGGTCCGGAACCCCGAGCTTTTATCAAAAGCTCCTTGAAAACGAGGATCCGATTGCACGTCATTGACGGTCACGGGTTGACGATTTAAGGCCACCCACCCCGCTATCCCTTTGCCCAACTCCAGCGTCATCTTCTTTAAAGAGCTTCCCCGAACTCCCGTGGCCACCTTAAAATACAAAGACTTCTTGGAATCATCCAAAAGCATGATGGAACTGGCCTCGGAATCCAGAAGCTTCTCCGCTGCCATTCCGATCTTCTGAAGCAGGAAATCAAGATCTAATGTGGAATTTAATGAACCCGCGATCGCCAAAAGTTCATAAGGGTCGACATCCTGAGTGGGCACTGTTTCCTTAGCCATTTTTCTAAGCCTTGGCGTCCTTTTTATCCTCTGCCGCCCCTCCCAAAACCTCGCGGACGGTCGTCAGCCCTTCCATGACCTTGCAGAGTCCGTCTTGGAGGATGGTGCGCATGCCATCCTGCACCGCTTGTTTCTTGATCGGCTCGGAAGCGACTTCCTTTAAGCACAGCGTTCTAAGATTATCGTTCATCACCAAAAGCTCGTGCATTCCTACCCTTCCCCTAAACCCACCCCCCTTGCAAGAGTCGCAACCTTCCCCTCGATAAAACTTAGTTCCCTTGGGAATAGAAACATTATTTTCTTTAAAAACCACAACCTCTTCTGGGTGCGGCTCATATGGTTTTTTGCAGTCGGGACAGATTCTCCGCGCCAACCGCTGAGCCAACACCGCCTTGATGGTGGTGGCCACCATGAAAGGGGGAATGCCCATCTCGGTCAATCGGCTGATGGCGGAGGGGGCGTCATTGGTATGAATGGTGGAAAAAACAAGATGTCCCGTCATGGCGGCTTCCATCGAGATATGGGCCGTTTCCTCATCACGGATTTCTCCCACCATGATCACATCCGGGTCCAATCGCAAAAAAGATCTAAGCGCTGTGGCAAAATCGAACTTTTTATCCTCTCCCAACTTGATATCGGGGTTGACGGGCACTTGAACAATGCCATCCAGGTTGTACTCCACGGGGTTCTCGGCGGTCAAGATTTTGATGTCCGGACGGTTAACGTGGTTGAGCGCAGCATAGAGCGTGGTGGATTTCCCCGAACCGGTAGGCCCACACACCAAGATCAACCCAAAGTTTTTTTTGCCCCCGATTCCCTGGAGCAGTCCTAAGAATTTTTCCAGAGTGTCGGGTAAAAAGGTCAATTTGCTTATGTCTACTTGAACCGCCTTGCGGTCCAAGATACGCATGACACAGGATTCTCCATACACCGTGGGCACCATCTCCACTCGAAACTCAATGGGATTGCCTTTGACCAAAATCTGAATGCGGCCACTCTGGGGAATTCTCCGCTCGGTGATGTTCATGGAGTTGGTCATGATCTTGATCTTGGCCGCTATGGCGTTTCGAAAAGACCACGGCACCTGAAATCCTCCCTCCCGCAGCATTCCATCCACCCGATAGCGCACCAGAACCTTGCTCGTTTTTCCCGCAGGATCTTCAAAAGGCTCTATATGGATATCGGAAGCTTTTTGGGAAAGCGCCCCTAAGATGATGGCGTTCACCATCTTTTCAACCTCGGGAGCCGAGGCATCCACCTCCGTGATGTCCGTCTTGCTGCCCTGAGCAAGCTCCAGCCCACCCTCCCCCATTTCTCCTTCCTTGGTCTGTCCCATTTCTGACAAAAGCCGGGAGAGAACGGCCCCTTCTCCCTTTCCATAGGCGTTGTCCAAAACCTGCAGGACATCTTGAGGCAGAGCTAAGTACGCTTGAACTTCCAGGCCTGTTCTCAAATGCACATCTTCTGAAACAAAGAAATCCCGCGGATCCGCCATGGCCACAAACAACATGCTCTCTTCTTTGGCGAAAGGAACCACCATGTGCCGGCGAGCCACCGCTTCCGGAACCATCTGGATGATCTCCTTGTCCACCTCCATCTGGGTAAGGTCTACCGCTTTCACCTTCCACTCATCCGAAAGAACTTTCAGGAGATGGGGCCGCGTCAACAAGTTCATATCCACCAGGGCTTGTTGAAGGGATTTGCTGTTTTTGCGAGCTTCTTCTTCCGCCTGCCCCACCTTGGCGGAATCCAGCAAATTCCTCTCGAGAAGAATTTCCTTAACCGTTTTTTTTCGTTGAAGACCTTTGGGTGTAGGCATATTAGTTTTTGCCCCGCAAAAACTAGTTCTAAGTACTAAGTACTAAGTTCTAAGTTATCGATTTTTATTTTATAAAAGACTTCCCTATAAACTTAGAACTTCGAACATAGAACCTGGAACTCACAAATAGTTTCTGTTTTGCAGAAACTATTTGTGTTCTCCAAACACCTGGCGCAACGTTGAGTGTATCTCCCCTAGCGTCGCGCCGCTTTCCACGCAAATTAAAAGATGGGGAAAAA
>JACQJM010000109.1 GCA_016205045.1 Elusimicrobiota bacterium
ATTTCCCTCCCCCTTGACGGGGGAGGACCAAGGTGGGGGTGATTAAAAAGCATGGATGAAATGTTGAAGGGAAATTATAAATTAAACAAACCCATCACCAAGAAAGAGGCCCCTGCCGACAACTCCGAACAGGAGTTTGAGGCCAGCGCTCTCCAAAAGTTGGGTGGCAGCATCGCCTTCGTAAAGAAGTCCACCGGTTTCATCTGGAAAGGCAAATGAACTCGTCGGACCTCGGGCAGCGCCTAACCCGACGCATCGGGGAGGCCACCCTTCTCAAGAGCCACCGCATCGTCTCAACCAACGCAGAAGCCAACAGGCCTTACTTCGGGAAGACGATCGCGGATATACCTGCCCCGGCTGAACCCGAAGGCGCCGCCATCGTGATCGTGGGCGGCCCAAGCCTCCACCGTAAAAACCGCATCCGACAGATCTTAGAATCTGGATTTAAGGGAGATATTATTGCTGCGGATGGGTCTATGGGCTACTGCATTCGCAACGGGTTGACCCCTCACTATGTCGTCACTGTGGATGGCCATCCCACCCGGATGGTGCGTTGGTTCGGAGATCCCGATCTGGAGAAACGTGCACCCGACGACTATTTCGGCCGTCAAGACCTGGATCCTGATTTCTGGAAAGACCAGGTGCGCACCAACCGTGAGCTCATTGAGATGATCGACCGCCACGGCCCAAAAATGAAGGCCGTCATCGCCACCAGCGCCCACCTGACCGTCACCCGGCGCTGCATCCAGGCGGGCATGGATTTGTATTGGTGGAACCCGCTATATGACGATTACGAGCAGACTGGCAGCGTCACCAAGCGCCTGTTTGAATCCAACGGCATTCCCTGTATGGTGACAGGCGGCAATGTCGGCACAAGCGCATGGATCTTCGCCCACTCCGTTCTGAAACGCAAACACGTAGCGCTTTTGGGCATGGATCTCGGCTATGCGCCTGGAACTCCCCTGCGCAACACTCAGTACTACTATGAGATCTGCAATCTTTTGGGGGAATCTCGGGCTGGGGAAGCCTACATCCAAATCCACAACCCACATCTAGGGGAAACCTGGTTCACAGACCCCACCTATTATTGGTACCGACAAGTTTTCCTAGAGCTTTCGGCCCAGACTGATTGCCAGACCTATAACTGCACCGAGGGTGGGACGCTCTTTGCCGAGCACATCCCCTTTATACCCCTGCAGAAATTTTTGGATGGGGTTGGAAATTAATGGCCAAGGTCCTCTTGATCAATCCTGTCGTACGCATGGAAGACAATCCCAAACATGTGCCCTACGGGATAGCGCTTTTAGCCGCCATCGCAGATGCAGAAGGGCACCAGGTCCAAATCTTTGATGCCAATGCTTGGCGGCCAGATGACCAAACCCTGCGCGAGGTGCTGGAAGCTGATTCTTGGGATTTGATCGGGGTGGGCGGCATTTCCACCACCTATGGTTACATCAAAAAGATCGTGAAGATGGCGGTGCAGGCCGCGCCCCAGGCGCTTCGGGTGGTGGGAGGAGGCGTACTGACCTCTATCCCCCAGGACATCATGCGGCTTTTGCCTGAAATTGACATTGGCGTGGTGGGGGAGGCCTTTATCAACTTCCCGGAGATGTTGCGGCGCATCGACACAGGGGAAAAGGATTGGTCCCAGGTGAAGGGGCTTATTTGGCGAGATTCTGAAGGGCGAGCGCATCTCAATCCACCCGTGGAGTTGATCCCCGACCTGGACGTTTTGCCGTACCCGGCCTGGGATATGCTACCCCTGGACATCTACTTTGCCAACAGCGCCCTGCTTTATAGTGAGGAAGCCTTCAACTCTCGCAGGCGTCTAGACATCAACGGCAGCTTCGGCTGTCCCTTCATATGCCGTTTCTGTTTTCATCTAGGACTGGCCGGCGACCTACAGTATGAGGACACCGCAAACGATCGGGCAGACGTTGTGTTCACCCATGATAGGACCAATCGCTGGCACAGCCCGCGCTACATCGTTCAGATGGCCAAGTACATGCACCAAAAGTACGGGGTGGATTTTTTGCTTTTCTACGATGAGAATCTACTGGCCATCAACTCCTCTGCCAAGAATAAGTGGCTTCCAGAAATCTGCCGTTTGTGGATTGAGGAGGGCCTTCAACCCACCTGTTCTCGCTTGGGAGTCCCGCACGACGAAAAAATTTGCAAAGATGGTGTCCACTGGGGAGGGACCAGCCACGCTTCTTTAGCCAACCCCACTCTGCTCAAGCAGATGCGAGAAGCAGGTTGTTCCCAACTCCTGTACGGATATGAATCGTTTTCCTCTCGCATTCTCAAAAACGTGGGCAAGGGGGCCACGCCGGAGACTAATGAGCGCTCACTAAAGCTCACCCTGGAGGCGGGCATCCGCCCCATCCCAAACCAGATGATGGGATTCCCGGATGAGTTTTTCGACAGCCTCATCGATTGTGTAGAGGCTTGGGACCGCATGGGCATTCAAGTCAAACCCTTCTTCGCCACTGCCTATCCAGGCACGGAGTGGTACAACAAATATAAAGACAATATCCTGGCCCAATACGACGGAGATCTGGATGCCTTCCTGTTGGACCTGGGAGACGCGACCAAAATCACGGCAACCATCTGCGAAAACTTTAATGCGGTAGACCTCTTGGGGTTGCGTGAATTGATGGTCAACCGAGACATTAAACGTATCCGGGAATATGAGAAGGTTTGGCGCAGCGTGCATGGGGAGCCAAAATTTTCGGACGTGCGCTGGCCCCAAGCAGAGCGCCGGCAAAAGGTTCCAGTACTGATCTAGCCATCTACCCCCCATGCTAGACCAGATAATTTATCATGATTTGGCCGGTCGCAACACCAGAGGCATGTTTCTGATAGAACTTCCCCGAACTCTCCATTTCCCTCCCCCTTGAGGGGGGAGGATAAAGGTGGGGGTGATTAAAAAGTATTATATTCCCCCTCACCCTACCCTCTCCCACCAGGGGAGAGGGATTTGGGGAAGTTCTGCGTTTCTGAAGCTATGAGTTGCACACTGTGTCAAGACAAAAGTTATTCTCTCCGGGCTGAAGTAGGCTCGGTACGTTACCTAGAATGTGAGGTCTGCCACCTTGTCTACCAGAACCCCATGCCTGACGCCTCCTCCGCGGGCAACCTATACCAGAAAAAAGGGTACTTTGTGGATCCCAAGAAGGGCACAGACTATATCGGCGGGGAACAGTGGCTAAGGAAAACGGCCAAGTTTTTCATCAGGCTCATAAAAAAATACTGGCCTGGAGATTTTAAGGAGGCAAAGGTACTGGACTTTGGCTGTGCTACGGGCGTTTTCCTGGATGAAATTAGGAAACAGGGAGCCATAGTTCAAGGCATTGAGCTGTCCCGCTGGGCCAGTGCCTATGCCCAGTCCAGGTTTGGACTGGAGATTTTAGGTCAGGATATCTTTGAACTTGACCTTCCTAAAAATCATTTTGACCTCATCACCATGATTCACAGCGTAGAACACCTTCCCGATCCGGTAAGGGTGGTGGAACGATTGGTGGAGAGTCTAAAGCCTGGGGGGCTTTTGGTTATCGCAACCCCGGATGTCAGCTCCATGGGGGAGCGATTTTTCGGCAGTCGGTGGCAGTACTATGTTCCCCATGATCATCTGGCTCTTTTCGACAAATCCTCTGTCACTCGGCTTTTGAAGAAGGTGAATTTAACTCTCTCGGGGATTGAGCCATACCTTTGGCGACGATGGGGAACACTAGAGGCCCTGATCCTCTTTGGGATTAAGTGGGCCCGGGCAGTGGTTCAAGGATCTTCCTTTCCTCGGGGAACTCCTAAAGATGGGCTGGTCGTTTTTTCAAGGAAACCTGGAGAGATGTCATGAACATTGGTTTCAACATCCGACTCCTGGATGCGGAGGTTGCCATCACAGGTCAAGTGGTGCATGCAGCCAACCTGCTCGATCAAATCCTAAACATGAACCAACACCATAACATCACCCTGTACGGATACGACGTACCACTGCACAAAGAATTTGCGACCCATCTGCAAGGTCCGCGGGTAAAGCTTCGCACGATCACCAAAACAGGAAGCCGAGCCCTCGACTATCTCCGGCTTCAAGGCTTGATTGCCATCGACCTGGCGCGGGGAAAACTCGATCTCCTCCATGTTTTTACACCCTCCGACTTGGGACCACTCCCCAGCAGAAAGATCCTGGCTACGGTGCACGACACTTATTCCTTCTTGTCCGCTAAAGACCGGGAAGGGAAAAACAGCAGATGGTCCACACGATGGAGAGTGGGACTGGCACGAAGGGCTGATGTGGTTGTAACCGTTTCTGAATTTTCAAAATCTGAGATCCAAAAACACTTGGGTATACCCCCCCAACGCATCCACGTCATCCACAATGGGATCTCACCCCTATTTAAAGCCCTGGATGCAACCATCCGCAAAGCTTACCGCGAGCGCTTCAACTTTCAAGGAGAAGTCATTCTTCACATAGGAAACTTCACCCCTAATAAAAATTATGCGCGCCTCATTCGGGCCTTTAAAGAAGTATCGAAAAATCTCAAAGAGGCTTCGCTGGTCATGGTGGGAGATACCTCCATAGGAAACCACAGAGAGGTTTTGCGCGTGGTCGCAGAAACCGGACTCTCCCATCGCGTGACCTTTCTCTCCCGTCTGAGCACCCCGGATCTTGTCGGCCTTTACAACGCAGCGGATATTTTTGTCTTTCCTTCCCTCTACGAAGGCTTTGGCCTGCCCGTGCTGGAAGCAATGGCCTGCGGACTTCCCGTGATCACCTCCAAGACTTCCTCACTCCCTGAAATCGTGGGGGATGCCGCACTCCTGGTAGATCCCACGGACGTGCAGGGTCTGGCCCACAGCATGAGCCAACTTCTCACCTCGAGGGCTCTCCAAAAAACATATACCGATCGAGGGATAGAACGCAGCAAAGAGTTTTCGTGGAAACGAGTAGCAGAAAGAGTGCTGAACCTCTACGACCTGTATTCGGCAGAGAATGGTCCTTTGACAAAAGAAGCTCAAAAAACACCATGCGAATTGCAGTCATCCACAATTTAAATCCAGGAGGAGCCCTCCGCGCTCTTGTTGAAACTACTCGGCGCCTCTCTCAGCGCCATTCCATAACCATATTCCAACCAAGAGACTCCATCCACAAAGCCATGCTGCCTGACGATTTCAACCTAGAAACGATGGAGTTTTTGTCCCCCATGGGTCCATCCCCAGGGACTCCCCTGTGGCAAAGACCGTATTTAGACATGCGTTTTCACAAGGACCTAGAAGGCATGTACCGCGCCATGGCTCAAACCATACATCGCAGGGGTTACGATGTGGCCTACGTACACCACTGCCGCTACACCCAAAGCCCCTCCATCCTACGTTACCTCAAGATTCCTACCGTATACTTCTGCCAGGACCCGCCCCGAGGCCTTTACGAACCTCTCATCCCGCGCCCCTATCTAGAAAAGGCTTTCCAATCCAAAACCCGTAATACCATTCGATGGGTCCGCAACCTCTTGTTCAGGCGTACTGACCGCCTTAACGCACAGTCTGCCACCGTCCTTCTGGCGAACTCTTACTACTCCTCGGAAGTTCTATACCGCATCTACGGGAAGCTCCCCTCTGTGGTTTATCTGGGAGTGGATGGCACCGTGTTTCGTCCACTGGATGGAACTGAAAAAGCCCCCTGGGTCCTTTCTGTCGGCAATCTTGCCCCCACCAAAGGGCATGACCTTGCGATAAAATCTTTATCTTTGATCCCTCCCTCTAGAAGGCCGAAACTTGTCATCGTCACACCTTTAATCTCGGATCAGGGGAGCCCTGAAGAGAATTACCTCAGGCAACTAGCGGCCTCTCAAGGCGTTACGCTAGACATTCGTTATTCCACCCGCAACATCGAATTGGTTCGCCTCTATAACGAAGCGGCCCTCACCCTCTACACGCCACGTCTGGAACCCTTTGGATTCGTCCCTCTAGAATCCTCAGCCTGCGGGACTCCGGTCATTGGCGTGCGTGAGGCAGGAGTCCGAGAGACTATTCTTCACCAGCAAACAGGACTTCTTGTGGAACGAGACCCCCACTCCATGTCCCAGGCCATCGATGGATTGCTTCAAGATCCCGACTTAGCCAGACGCATGGGCCAAAAAGGAACGGAGTGGGTGCGCTCTCAGTGGACTTGGGAACGCACCTGCGCCGCAGTAGAAAAAGCCTTCAGAAAAGCCCTTGGCTTGTCTGATACAAACTCGCAGCATGTGGTCGGAACAGCTTATGCCGCAACACGGAACTGAAAGATGACCCCTTCGATTGTGATCCTCGGGAGCTATCCTCCTCCCTATGGAGGGATAGCCACGCACCTTAAACACTTCATCCCCCATCTTTTGAAACAGAACTATCAAGTCCGCGTAGTGGCTTCCGGAGAAAGGTTCGAAGTGGAGCAGGTGAATGGTTTCCACGTACACAGGATGACGAAAGATCGGATCCACAATTTTCGCCTTCTCCTTCCTCAACTGCCCAGGCTCGCCTCAAGTTTCTTCCGCCAACCGTTTCCTGCCTTAGATTTTTTAAAAGCCCAGGCCATCTTTTCAATCGCAGAGCCACTCATTCAAAATGCCCAGCTGATCTGCGCCTACCACCTTCTGCCCTGGGGCTTGGCCGGGGCATGGCTCAGCGAGAAATACAAGCTTCCATTTCTCTGCGCCAATTTCGGAGAGATTCACAGCAATCCTGCGTTTTACCGACGTCACCTAAAACAAATACAATACATCGCCCGCCAGGCAAAGCATCTGGTGTCCAGCAGCCACCATTGTGCGCGCGGTCTCTCCCTGATAGGAATCCATAAGCCCGTGGAAACTATTTATATCGGTGTCGATACGCAACTCTTTTCACCCAACAACGATCCCAAAAAGATCCGTGCCCGATTCGGAATACCCGAGAATGTGCCCCTGGTGCTGTTCGTAGGGCGCCTGATCCGGGACATGGGTCTCCATACACTGCTGGAAGCAATTCCTTTGTTTAACTCGAAAGCAGCCACGCTGATCGTAGGAGCCGATGGGAAACTCGCAGACGAATCCCGCAAACTGGCAGTCCGGTATCCAGGACGTGTTTTTGTCTGCACCGACACTCCCTTTAGTGAACTGCCCTTCTACTACAGCGCAGCCGATCTATTCGTTGCCCCTTCACCTGATAACCGTTCCTGCGGAGGCCTGGCCATCGAGGAAGCGATGGCCACAGCAAAACCTGTCGTGGCATGCCGGGTGGGAGGGATCCCGGAAACGGTGGTGGACGGAGAGACGGGGCTCTTGATCCCTCCCGAAAAACCCCATCAACTGGCCGTGGCTATCCAGAAACTACTTGATGACCCTGCTGCCCGCCTGAAAATGGGGGAGGCAGGACGCCAACGCGCCATAGAACTATTCAGCTTGGAAACCACCAACCGTCTTATGGAACAAGCCTATCGCCGAGCCATGAAGGAAACCATGGATAAAACAAATGGCAGATAGAATAGACGCCGCCCCCTCGGTTTTAATTTCTATTCTGAATTACAACGGCATAGAAAACACCCTTAGGTGTCTCTCCTCCTTGGAGCGAATCCGGTACTCCAACTACCACATCTGTGTTCTAGACAACGGCTCCAGCCAAGACCAGACGCCTCAGATCCAAAAAGTACACCCCAAACTTCATGTGATCCGCAGTGAGAGGAATCTTGGTTTCTCCGGAGGACACAACCGCATATTAGCCGAAGCCAAAAAAATGGGCCTGGCCTGGGAGTTGGCTTGGTTTCTCAACAATGACACGGTGGTGGACCCTGAGGCGCTAGGTGCCCTGGTCTCTGCTTTCAACTCAAATTCTAAATGCGGCATTGCAGGTTCTCTCATCTATTTTATGAGTCCCCCGGAAAAAATATGGTTTGCGGGAGGACAGATCGATCTGCGCACGGGAAAAACCATCCATAGGGGCCAGGGAGAAACTATTCCTCCCACAACCGTCCAGCCCGTAGATTATGTCACCGGCTGCAGCCTCATGGCGAGGCGAAACATGATAGAGAGAGTGGGGGCTTGGGACGAGGACTTTTTTTTATATCGAGAAGATGTCGAACTTTGCTTGCGGGCCCGAACCCAAGAGTGGCAAGTCCTCCTCGTTCCCCACTCCATCGTGCACCACAAGGTGGCCGCCTCCACCGGCGGGCTCTCCACCTCCTCTGCTCCCGCCAAGGCGTATTACTCTACTCGAGGGATGTGGCTTCTGATATTTAAGGCCCTGCCGAATCGTTATCGAATCAGGCAGTGCGGTGCGGCGGGAATCAGCACGCTCCGAACTATCGCGCGGGCATTTCTGCGCGCCGAGGAGCACCCCCTTCTCAGAACATTCTTTATCCTAAAAGGGTTCTGGGACTTCCTTTGGGGGCGCACCGGATATTATGTAGAACCCACCCACGAAACCACATGACTTCTAACGATCTCAAATCGATGACTTTCGTCGAACCGAGGCCTTCCCCTGTTGTCACCACATCCTCCCCCGGGTCTCCCCCTTCATCGAACATCCAACGAATGCTGTGGTTGACCAGCACATTAAATCAGATCGGGGGAGGAGAAAGGCTGCTTCTGGAGGGAAAGAAATTTTTCGAGAACCAGAACATTGAAACGGTTGTGCTGGCAGGACGATTTAGCCCGAAGGCTCTCTTTGATGGAACCTACTCCTCTCATAACATTATTTCTTTAGGATTACCTCCTCTCCCCAACAAGAAGATCACCCAGGAAGTCTTCAGAAGAATCCGGCTTCTTCCCATGATCCACAGAGAAATCCGTCGATTGAAACCGGATATCGTCCTCTGTCAAAGCGAATATGACTGCATCTTATTATGGGGTGCCACCTTGTTCAACCATCAACCCTATGCCGTTCTTATTTTCGGTCAGATGTTTCAGTTCGCTGAAAATATCGCTAAATATACTCTCGTATTTCGCAAACACCTCAAAGAAATCAGAGCTTCGAGACCCGGCTACATGGCAACAGTCCCCCTGAAAGCCCCCCGCCGAGGTATCCTGAACCGGCTGACCGAGGAACTCAGCGCGGTTCTGCGCTACATCGCCGTGCGAAAAGCTAAAAAGATATTTACCATCTCTCCCCAAGTAGGTTGGGAAGTGCGCAAACTTTACGGCAGGGATTCTACGGTGCTGAAAGGAGCCTACCCGCCCTCGATTTTTAATTACGAACAGAAGAAAGATGTCAGAAAAATGCTTGGTCTAGAAAATAAACGCCTTTTCCTCACCATCAGCAGGCTTGTCCCTAAAAAGAGAGTCGATCTATGCCTCAAGGCATTTGGGGAAGTCGTGAAAAATAGGCCGGATGCACATTTTGTGATTGGAGGAGTCGGGTTTGAGGAACAAAACCTGAAACGATTAGCTCATGATTTGGGGTTGGACTCCTCCACCACGTTTGTTGGACATATTTCGGAGAAGGAATTGTGGGATTACTACTGCGGTTGCGATGTTTTCCTTAATATGGACGTTGCGGATGTTGGTCTTGCTGCCTACGCCGCCTCTGCCTTGGGCAAAAGAGTTATTTGCTCCGCAGATGCCGATGACGAGGCCGATCCAGTCCAAAGAATGAAAAGTCCTTTCCTGTTTTCTGATTTTACTCCCCAGAATTTAGCCGCCCTCATGGAAGAAGCCTTGACCAGGCCCTGGAGAATGACCCCTGACCAAAAGGAATGGCTGCAAAAGTTTACCTGGGAGGCTTATTTCGGCGCTATTTTAAGGGAACTCTCTTTACCCTGTTTATGAATCCCACGATTATCCTCCCCCCTAAGCCGCAAAGCCCTAATTTAGTTTTTCTAAGGGATACGGGCACATTCCTTTTCTCGCGAGTGGCGGTCTCGGTAACCACTCTACTTAATATCATCGTTTTTACACGACTATTTTCTCCAAAAGATTATGGAAATTACACCATGGTCACGGCGGGCGTCGCGCTCTTGGCAATCATCACGGTATGTTGGATCTGCAACTCCACCCTTCGTTTTTTCCCGATCTATGAGTTGTCGAATCAACTAGACCGATTTTACAGAACCGTTTTACAGTTAACCTTCACCACCACGGCCGCCACCGTCTTTTTATCTCTGTTGTTTCTATTTCTATACCCCCTAATCAACCAAAACACCATCCCCAAAGAATTATATTCCTTGATGGTGGCTGGCTTGGCCCTCTTTATCCTGATTTCTTTCTCTCAGGTATTGTTAAATATTTTGCGAGCACGGCGGGTCATTTCTTGGTACACATTTTTTAATTCCTCTCATAATGTGGCCGGCTTTATTTTAGGACTGCTGCTCGTCGTGGGGTTGGGAATGGGAGTCAACGGCCTTATCTGGGGAAGCTTTTTAGGCATCGCAGCGACTTTCGTTTGGCTCTGGAAATTAGCTATTAATCACTCCATCTTTCAGAGCACCAACACCGATATTTCTCTGATGTGGAAATTCGCACGGTATGGGATTCCCACAGGCATGATCAGTTTCCAATCCTGGATCCTAAGCTTTGCAGATCGATACCTGCTGGGCCTTTTTCGGGGAAGCCATGAAGTAGGGATCTACTCTGCCAGTTATTTGCTTTCGGAGCAGTCTATTTTTGCCATCATCTCCCTTTTTTCCGTCACCTCCATCCCCATCGCCTTCAACCTTTGGGAAAGAGAGGGAAAACAAGCGACAAAGAACTTTATGGCGGATCTAGCGCGGTATTATCTGCTGATTGGGGTCCCCGCCATTGTGGGCTTGAGCGCTTTGGCGAAACCCATCGCAAAAGTTTTTGTGGCGCCTGAATATTGGGAGGGGTACCGCATCATGCCCATCGTTGCCCTGGGAGCTTTTCTGGTGGGAACCTCTAACCTTTACGCTGAAAGCTTCACTTTCCACAAGCGAACCGATCTTTTGATGTGGTGCTATTTGTGTTCGGGGATACTCAACATCGGACTGAACCTTTGGTGGATCAGCCGATATGGGTATATGGCGGCGGCGGTGGCCACCCTGGCTTCCCACTTTTGTCTCTTGGTCTTGACCGCTTGGCTTTCCCGAAATTTTTTCATTTGGAACTTCCCCTTTTCTTCTCTCGGCAAGGTCATCACCAGCGCGGTCCCCATGGGACTCGCTGTCTACAAATTGAGCACTCATCTGACCCCTTTCCCGGCCCTGAACCTGGCGATTGCCATCCCGGCGGGAATACTTATTTATGCGGCCACACTTTTTTTCCTGGGGGAATTCAGACCCGGTGAGAAGAAATGGCTGGGAAAATTGGTCTGGAGGGAAGCATTATGAAGCAGGTGACCCATTCTTTTAGAACGGGGAAAATTCGCACGGTCGAAGTGCCCGCGCCACGCGCTCCCAAAAACTCCCTGCTTATTCAAACCGGGGCTACCTTGATCTCTTCGGGAACTGAAAAGATGCTTTTGAATTTTGGGAGAGCTAACGTTCTGGGAAAAATTCGGCAACAACCGGAAAAAGTAAAGCAAGTTCTTCAGAAAATAGCCACCGACGGCTTGGTCTCCACCCTGACGGCCGTAGCGTCCAAACTGGATCAACCCACTGCCTTGGGCTACTGTAACGTGGGGTGGGTCCTAGAAGTGGGGGAAGGAGTCAAGGGTTTCCAGACAGGAGACCGTGTCGTTTCAAATGGACCACACGCCGAAGTAGTGTGTGTCCCTCAACATCTCTGCGCCAAAATACCTTCGCGGACCCCAGCAGCCCCAGGTTTAACCGAAGAAATCTCCCTGGAAGAGGCCTCCATGACGGTGCTGGCCTCCATTGGTTTGCACGGGGTGCGCCTGGCGGAACCGACCCTGGGTGAATCTTTCGTGGTCGTGGGGTTGGGCATCATCGGTTTACTGACCGCGCAAATTTTGAAGGCTAACGGCTGTCGTGTATTGGGAATCGATCTGGACCCCTTCAGGCTTCAGCTCGCCAAAACGCTCGGCATAGAAGTGGTGGGCCTGGGAGAAGATGTTCTCACTTCCAGCTCCAATTTTTCTCAAGGAAGGGGTGCGGATGGGGTGATGATCACCGCGGCCTCCGCGGATAATGTCATCATCGAAACGGCCGCAAAAATATGCCGCAAGCGAGGGCGCATTATCCTGATTGGAGATGTGGGCCTCCATATCGACCGCTCCCTGTTTTACGAAAAAGAACTTTCCTTCCAGGTATCCTGCTCTTATGGGCCTGGCCGCTACGATCCTAACTATGAACAGCGAGGACAGGATTACCCCCTCGGCTACGTGCGGTGGACCGCCCAACGCAATTTTGAAGCCATCCTGGACCTTTTAGCCTCAAACCAACTGCAGACCAAATCCTTGATCACTCATCGCTTCCCCATCGCGAAAGCGGCCAAGGCTTACGAAATTCTTTTCAACTCAGAAGAACCGCATCTGGGCATCCTCCTCACCTATGCTCCCCCCTCTCAAACCCAGCAAAACGGCACCTCTTGGAAGACTTCTATCCCTTTGAGCTCTCCAAAATCCCATCCCCTTATGTCTCCCACGATTGGATTCATCGGGGCCGGGAACTTCTCTCGTCAAGTCCTTCTGCCGATTTTGAAAACAGCCAAAGTTCGTCTGAAAACGATCGCCAGCCAAGGGGGACTCTCCGCGACATTGGCCGGAGAGAAATATGGCTTTGAGCACAGCACCACCCAGATGAAAAACATCTGGGAAGACCCCGAGATCGACACCGTATTTATCGCCACCCGCCATGACTCTCACG
The DNA here is from genome assembly GCA_016205045.1 of Elusimicrobiota bacterium. Lineage (GTDB taxonomy): Bacteria > Elusimicrobiota > Elusimicrobia > JACQJN01 > JACQJN01 > JACQJM01. The sequence continues at coordinate 12,728 of JACQJM010000109.1, forward strand.
CCCGTTTGGTAGTCGAGGCACTGCAGGCAGGAAAAAATGTGTTCGTGGAAAAACCTCTCTGCCTGAATGAAGACCAGCTGCAGTCCATCTGTGCGGCTTACGAAAACTCCCAGGAAGACGCCTTGAAAAACGAAAGGAAACCACCCTTACTCATGGTGGGATACAACCGCCGGTTTTCACCGCACGCCCTAAAAATAAGGGAGCTTCTGGACAATCTTAAACAGCCCAAGGCGCTGGTCATGACCGTCAACGCGGGGGCGGTTCCCCTGGATAGCTGGGTTCAGAATCCCGAAGTAGGAGGAGGAAGGATCATCGGGGAAGCGTGCCATTTCATCGACTTCCTAACCTTTCTTGTGGGACATCCCATCGCCAAAACCCAAGGAATTTATTTAAAAACGGATAGCGGGGGTGAGGACACCGCCTCATTGACACTGGGTTTTGCGGATGGCTCCATAGGATCTATCCATTATTTTTCCAACGGGCACCGTGATGTGCCTAAGGAACGATTAGAAATTTTCTGTTCGGGAAGAATCCTACGCCTCGACAATTTTAGACGCTTGACTGGATACGGATTTCCGCGCTTCTATAAAATGAATTTTTGGAGACAGGATAAGGGCCACGCCACCGAAGTGGCGGCGTTTCTAGATCATCTCAAAACAGGAAAACCTTCTCCCATCCCCTTTGCTGAAATTGCTCAGGTCACGAAGGTATCCTTGGAAATGCTGAACACTTCTTTGGAGAGGAAATAACCAGAATGACTTCTATGGTTTGTCGAATGTGCAAAGGCAGCGGATTAGAAATGTTTCTGGATTTGGGTTTTACCCCGCCCGCCGATCAATTCCAACGCAAAGAGCAGTTGCGAGAGCCCAGCATCTATTATCCCCTTCAAGTGGCCATCTGTCCCTCTTGCGGGCTGGCCCAGTTAAGCCATGTCGTGTCCCCCGAGGTTTTGTATCGCAACGACTATCCCTACGAATCTTCCATCACTAAAACCGGCCACAGACATTGGGATGAATTTGCCCGGTCCACCACGGAACGGTTTGAATTAGGACCCAAAGATCTCGTGGTGGATATCGGAAGCAATGTGGGAGTTCTTTTAAGCGCTTTTAAATCCTCCGGCGTGCGGGTTTTGGGAGTAGATCCCGCTCCCAACATTGTCCGCATCGCTGAAAAACGTGGGATCGAGACGGTCTCGGAGTTTTTCAGTGAGGACGTCGTAACCCATATCTTGAAAACCAAGGGACCTACCACGGTGATCACCGCCACCAATGTCTTTGCGCACGTGGACGACCTGGATAGTTTTATGCAGGCGGTGATCCATCTTCTTAAAGAAGATGGGGTTTTCATTCTGGAAGCCCCTTATTTTGCGAACTTGGTGAAACACCTGGAGTATGACACCATCTACCACGAACACCTGTCTTATCTGTCCGTCAAACCACTGATTCGATTCTTTGCTAAGTTCGGCATGGAAATCTTCGACATAGGATTGCGCGATATTCACGGCGGGTCGTTTCGGGTTTTTGTCTCTCGACAGGGAAAACGACCGACATCTCCCATCGTCGCGAAACTGCTTGAAGATGAGGAGAAAATGGGTCTGCATGATTTAAAAACCCTAAAGCAGTTTTCCCAAGCGGTAGAGAATAATCGCCAGGAATTGCTGTGGCTGTTGCGAAGCTTGAAGCGCAAGGGCAGCCGAATAGTGGGAGTAAGCGCTCCAGCGAAGGGAATGACCCTATTGAATTACTGCCGCATTGGAACCGAGACTCTTGATTTCGTCACAGAAAAATCTACATTGAAAATTGGGCGCTACACCCCAGGGACCCATATCCCGGTTCTCTCAGATGACGAGTTGATCCGTCAGCAGCCCGACTACGCGTTGCTTTTAGCCTGGAACTTCGCCGATGAAATCATGGAGAATCTAAAATCCTTTGGGGAGGCGGGCGGAAAATTCATCATCCCCATTCCCACCCCCCAAGTCGTAGATAAACAGCCTGGGAAAACCACGGTTCCGGTGTTACCCTTGGCAAGAGTTTAAGAACATGAAAGTAGAAAGACCTCCAGTAGCGCACACGGATGAGCGGGGAACCATCACGGACATATTGGTCCGCGAGCCCATCGAGCATGTCACCGTCATCACTTCGCGCAAAGGAACCCATCGAGGCAGTCACTATCATAAGCAAACCATGCAATGGGTCTACCTGATTAAGGGAAGAATGCAATTGTTGACCCAATCGCCGGAGGAGCCCGTGGTAGTGTCGGTTCTTGAGCCGGGGGATTTGGCCCTGACCCCTCCGCTCATGCGGCATGCCATGATCGCCCTGGAAGATTCTGTCTTCATGGTCTTCACGCGAGGGCCGAGGGGGGGCGAAAACTACGAAGACGACACATTCCGGCTTCCCGAACCCTTACGGCCATGAATCCCAAGCAAACTACTCCTGTCATCCCCGTCAATGAGCCCCTTCTGGGAGGCCATGAAAGGGAGTATGTGACGGAATGTTTAGAGACAGGTTGGATATCCTCCGAGGGAAAGTACATCCAAGAGTTTGAGCAAAGATGGGCGGCCTACTGTGGAATGAACTACGGCGTGGCTGTCAGCAGCGGGACGGCAGCCCTGCAAACAGCCTTGGCCTGCTTGCAGCTCCGCCCTGGCGACGAAGTGATTCTGCCGACTTTCACCATTATTTCTTGCGCCACGGCTATTTTGGAAGCCGGGGCTGTGCCGGTGCTTGTGGATTGTGATCCGCGGACATGGTGCATGGATGTCAAGCAAGTAGAAGCAAAAGTAAATTTTCGCACAAAGGCACTCCTGCCTGTCCACATTTATGGTCACCCCGTGGACATGGATCCCATACAAGAGCTCGCTCGTAAACATCAGCTCATCGTGGTGGAAGATGCCGCCGAGGCGCACGGCGCAGAATATAAGGGGCGCAAGGTGGGAGGGATAGGCGACTTGAGTTGTTTCAGCTTTTATGCGAACAAAATCATTACAACCGGCGAGGGAGGCATGGTGCTGGCAAAACGCAAGGAGCATGCTGACCGTCTGCGTTCGCTGCGCAATCTTTGTTTCCGGGAGGATCGGCGTTTTTACCATACGGAGATAGGACACAACTATAGACTGACGAACCTTCAAGCTGCCATGGGAGTGGCTCAGGTAGAAAGGATTGAAAAGCACGTGGCACAAAAACGGTGGATGGCGGCAGCCTACCAGGAACGGCTGCAGAACATTCCCGGACTCCAACTTCCGGTGGAAGAATCCTGGGCTCGCAACGTGTACTGGATGTACGGCGTTGTCTTGGACGACTCCGGAAAAATGGATGCCGTTGCTTTCGCCCGGCAACTCAAAGAGAAGAGAGTGGAGACGCGGCCCTTTTTCGTTGGCATGCACCAACAGCCCGTCTTTCAGAAAATGGGACTATTTAAAGGAGAGCACTATCCCGTGTCTGAACGCATCTCCCAGCAAGGTCTTTACCTTCCCTCAGGACTGACCTTGACGGAAAGCCAGATCGACCAGGTGTGTGAGACGATCTCTCAAATATTGAAAACGTCCAACCCGATCGGAGGATCACAACGATGACCACCCCCCCTGTTTTTTCTAAAGAGTATGCCGCTGATTATGATGTTGTCTATGCCAAACAAGATTATACGGGAGAATGCGCCTTGGTCGAACGCACTCTTCAGCGTTATGGGAAGGCAAAAATCAAAACTATTTTAGATTTAGGTTGTGGCACCGGAACCCACAGTCTGCTTCTAGCCAACCGGGGATACGAGGTCACCGGGGTGGATCGTTCTGAATCCATGATCACCCAGGCTCGAACAAAAAAACCCAATGACCGCTCAATGCCGGTGACCTTTCAGCAAGGAGATGCGGCCACCCTCAATCTGGGACGCTCGTTCGACGCCGTGCTGATGATGTCGGCGGTCTTAGACTATCAACTTGAAAACCAGGATGTGGTCGCCGCCCTACAAACCGTCAAGCGCCATCTGAATCCGAATGGACTTTTCTTATTCGATGTCTGGAATGGTCCGGCCGTTCTAAAAACTCGCCCTCAAGAACGCATCCGAATCTTTGAATCCCATGGCCAAAAACTGATCCGCTTGGCCGTCCCCAAGCTGGATTCCACCCTTCATCGCTGCACCATCGAGTACCGGCATCTCCTTCTCCAACCCGATCATCAATACCGAGAAACCGTGGAACGCCACACGGTGCGCTATTTTTTCCCCATGGAAGTGAAGCAGTATCTCGCCGAGACGGGTTTTGAATTGGTGTCCATGGCTCCTCTTCCTGAGGGAGAAGGCTCTGTAACGGACGATCATTGGCATGTTTCTTATGTCGCCAGAAATCTGGAACAAAGATGAGTTCTAAAAAAGTTTTTCACATCGTGGGGGCTCGACCTAATTTTATGAAGGCGGCTCCCGTCATCGCCGCATTAAAAGATCATCCCGGCATCCATCAGAGGCTGATCCACACCGGACAGCACTACGACAAAAATATGTCCGATGTCTTCTTCCAACAACTAGGCTTGCCTTCTCCCGACATCAACTTAGAAGTCGGATCTGGCTCCCAAGCGGTTCAAACCGCTCAGATTATGATGAGCCTGGAGGAGTTTCTTCTCGCTCAACCCGCAGACCTCGTCATGGTGTATGGGGATGTGAACTCCACGATCGCGGCGGCTCTGGTGAGCGTAAAATTGGGCATTCCCGTAGCCCATGTAGAAGCGGGCTTGCGCTCCTTTGACCGTTCCATGCCCGAAGAAATAAACCGGATTCTGACCGATCAAATATCCAACCTCCTCTTTACCCCCTCTCTGGATGGCAATGAAAATCTTAAAAGAGAAGGTGTTTCTCCCGAAAAGATCCACTTTGTGGGAAACGTGATGATCGATACCCTTGTGCGCCTTCTTCCCCAGGCGGAGGCCAGACCTCTTCCACAGAACATTCCCCTCAACGGCAAGCCCTACGCCCTCATCACCCTGCACCGCCCCTCCAATGTGGATAATCCCAAAAATCTGGAGAGGCTCCTGGGTGCCCTGGAAAAGATTTCGCGCAAAATCCAAATAGTTTTTCCCGTCCACCCCCGCACGGCTCAGAGGATTCGGCAGCAGGGGTTGGAAAACTTGTCCCGAGGCTTATTCCTTCTCGATCCTCTCGGGTATCTCGACTTTATAGCCCTCCAGAAAAAAGCGACCGTGGTCATCACGGATTCGGGGGGCATCCAGGAAGAAACTACGTTTTTGGGCATCCCCTGTCTGACCCTGCGCAAAAATACGGAAAGGCCCATCACCCTCACCTTGGGGACCAACCGTCTTGTGGAGGAACCCGAAGCCCTGCCTGAAGAGGTTTACCGAGCGATCTCCGCAGGAGGACCCCGTGGAAGCGTGCCTCCTTTGTGGGATGGGAAATCGGCCACACGCATCGCGGAAATTACAGCGACCACCTTGGGGATATCCGCGCCCCTCGCCGCGACTATATGACATGTCTATTCTGGAAACCACTGCCCACACATTAGAAGAAGCGCGTCTCCTGGGACCCCGGCGCCTTTTGTTTCGGCTACAACATGAGGCATCCCAAAGAATGGGGCTGTTTAAGCACACTCAACCCATCCAACCTCCGGGTTCTCCTTCCTGGAAAAAGTCGTGGTGTGGAGAACAAAACGAAAAGGAGCTTATCTCATTTTGGCGCAAGAACCACCCGCCCTTTTTTTTAGACGCCGATTCCATTCCTCCCATTTCTGAACGCCTCAAAAATCTCTGGACTCCCTCCCAGATGCAGAATCTCCTGGAGGAAGCGGAAGCCGTCCGGCGGGGGAATATCCGCCTCTTTTCTCGCTGGTCCGGAGATTTTGGAGACCCCATCGATTGGCACCTCAACCCTCAAACCGGCAAGAGATGGCCCTCAGGAGAGCATTGGTCGCGCGTTCTGCGCCACGAAAGGACATGCGGGGATGTGCGGCTGACGTGGGAACTGGGACGATTCCCTCACGCCTACACCCTTGTGCGGGCTTGGGTGGTCACTCAGGGTCCTGTTTGGGTGCGCACATTTTTTAAACAGCTGGAAACTTGGGAGAACGAAAACCACTACCGGGCAGGTATCCATTGGGTCAGCGGTCAAGAAGCGGCCATTCGCAGTTGTGGTTGGCTCTTTGCACTTTATGCCTTCGGCCACTCGCCCGAGGTTCAATCCTCCGATTTGGAGAGACTTCTGCGTCTTCTTTTCCTTCACGCCCAGCACATTGAATCGAACATCAACTATGCTCGCTTGGCGACACACAACAACCACCTCATAGGAGAAGCCCTGGGACTCTATCTCCTAGGAGCTCTCCTGCCCTGGTTTAAAGAATCCCCAGGCTGGAAAAGTCTGGGAAGAAAATTATTGACAGAGGAATGCCCCAAACAGTTTTATCCGGATGGCGGCTACTGCCAGTCTTCCCACATGTACCAACGCTTGGCTCTCAATTATTATGTCTGGGCTCTCCGGTGTGCTGAGTGCTTAGGGGAACCCTTCCCCAAATCTCTCTATGAGATGATGTCTCGTTCGCGGGATTACATCCTTTCCTTCATGAACGAAGATGGCTTTCTCCCCAACTGGGGGGCCAACGACAGCTCTCTGCTTAACCCCTGGACACACTGCGACCGCAGAGATTTCCGCCCGCTTCTGGAATCCCTCACCCTGCTCACCCAAGGCCAACCCCTTCTGGAGAATGGGCCGTGGAAAGAGGAGATTCTTTGGCTCTGGGGACCAAGTCCTCTTGACCGTTCTCCCGTGAAAAAAACACCGGCCTCCGCAAGCTTTCCCGTTTCCGGACTTCATGTCCTGCGGCAGAGTCCCGGAGATTTTATCGTCCTGCGCTGCGGGGACGTTCAAGACCGCTTCGGCCAAGCGGACCAACTGCATGTCGATCTGTGGTGGAAGGGAATGAACATCACCCAAGACGGAGGTTCCTACCTTTATAACGACCAACTCGAGTACCACAGGTATTTTATGGGAACCAAATCCCACAACACCATCCTGGTAGAGGAGAAAGACCAGATGGTTCCCATCCGCCGGTTCAAATGGCTCTACTGGACAAAAGCCTCTCTTAACGCCTTCATCCCTTACGGGCCGGTTCCCCAAATATCCGGAACCCATTTCGGCTACCAGAGGCTCCCGGGAAAAATCAAACACACCCGGTCCGTGAAGGCCTTGGGCCCGGGAGAGTACGAGGTAAAAGATATCCTGGAACCCGCCGATAAACAGATGCATCACTACACCCTTCATTGGCTCATAGGGCCCTGGGAAATCGAGACCCTGCATGAGACACCGGGCCCCACTCTTTTGATCAAAACCCCGCGAGGCCTTTACACTCTCAAGTGCCACGCAACCTCCCCTGAGTCCGGAACGATCCTCAACTTGAATTGGGACATTGTTCGAGGTCAAGATTCGGATCCTCCCCGGGGCTGGATCTCTCCTTACTATGGGGAAAAGCTAGCCGCCTGGTCTTTGTTGTTGCGCATCTCCGCCCGCGGCGCGTTGAATTTGGAGACAGAATTCCATCCCCAAGACTGATCTGCCCGGCATTCCCAAGCCTTGACACCCCCCTTCCACCGCCCCGAAGCCCATTACTTTCTCGTGGAGCCAGAAAATCACAGGACTGTAGTAATTTCCACCATCCTAGAAAAAGGTACACACTTATTTTGACAATGGGTGAAATTAGTGCTATGCTAGAATCATGAAAGAGCGATACCTCATGAAGCAGGTCCAGAAAGACCTCAAACAGAAAATGGTGTTCGTGGGAGGGCCTCGCCAAGTCGGCAAGACCACCCTGGCCAAGACCCTGCTGGGCCATGACCAGAGTGGATACCTCAATTGGGACGTGGATGAACATCGGGAAAAAATACTAAAGGGCGAGCTGCCCGTCTCCAGCATTTGGGCTTTCGATGAGCTCCATAAATTCCGCTCCTGGCGCAACTTCCTCAAAGGGCTTTATGACGCAAGAAGGCGGGGCCAACAAATTCTCGTGACCGGGAGCGGCCGGCTGGATTTTTACAGGTTCGGAGGAGACTCGCTACAGGGGAGATATCACTATCTACGACTGCATCCATTCTCTGCCGCGGAGCTCCGGTTGCGCAGCAACAAGGATTTCCAGGATCTCCTGACATTGGGAGGATTCCCTGAGCCGTATTTGGGAGGTTCTAAGGTTGGGGCGAAGCGCTGGTCCAGGGAATACCGCAGCCGTCTGATCCGGGACGATATCTCTAGCCTGGAGCACGTCCAGGACGTAGGCAAGCTCGAGCTTTTGATGATGAGGCTGCCCGACCTGGTTGGGTCGCCAATTTCCATTAATGCCTTGCGCGAGGATCTTCGGGTTAGCCACAAGACTCTCAGCCATTGGCTCCTCGTTCTTGAAAGGCTCTACGCGATATTCCGCCTGTCTCCCTACGGCTCGGCTAAAATCCGAGCCGTCCAGAAGGAGCAGAAGCATTACCACTTTGATTGGTCGCTGGTGAAAGTTCCGGGATTGCGCTTCGAGAACCTAGTCGCCATGCACTTGCTCAAGTGGGTTCATTTTCAGGAGGACGCTTTCGGTCGCGGGATTGAGCTGCGCTATTTCCGGGACGTGCGAGGCCAGGAGATCGATTTCGTCGTGGTTGAGGATGGCCGGCTCCTGAACTTGGTTGAGTGCAAATGGGACGACACGCCACCGGCCCCGGCCTTGCGTTATCTGAAAGCGCGTGTTCCGGATTGCCAGGCATGGCAGATTTCCGCCATCGGAAAGAAGGACTATGTCACGCCCGATGGCATCCGCGTTTGTCCGGCGCTGCGATTTCTGGAAGGCTTGACATGATAGAAATCTCTTGACAGAAAGCCATATCGGGGCCATAATAGTGATGTCAGTTTTGACACATAAGTGTGATAAAAATGACATCACTTAGACTTCAGAAAAAACTGGCTACTCGGGGACTCAAACTGTTCACCCCCACGGATTTTCGCCGAGCCCTGGGGCTTTCCCCTCTTGCCGCCTACAGGGCCCTGCAACGCTATGTCCAACAAGGAGCGATTTCCCGCCTAAGAAATGGTCTCTACATATTGAAATGGACCAGCTTGGATCCGCTTTTGATCGCCAACCATTTATACCGTCCTTCTTACCTTTCTTACGAAACGGCACTGTCTTACCACAACTTGATTCCGGAAGCGGTGTACGCCATCGTTTCAGCCACCTCAAGACGTTCCCATGAATTTGAGGTAAACAACCAAGCCTTTATTTACCATGCCATAAAGCGCCATGCCTTCACCGGCTACAAGGGAGTTAAGTTAGGTCCAGATATCGTTTTAATGGCAGACCCAGAGAAGGCCTTATGCGATTATCTACATCTGGTATTTCTGAGGAAAAAAAATCTTAACGATAGAATAGCCTGGAACAAAATAACGCAAGGCAAACTCCTACGATATGCCAATTTATTCAAACCCGAAGCGTTCTCTCGGTGGGTAAAAAATGTTATCCCCAGATGAATTAAAGGAAATTTCCACAAAATCACAAACCAGCGAAAAAAACGTGGCCAGGGAGTATGCCCAGCATGTTTTCCTCTCCTTTCTTTATCAGGACCCAGGTTCGGATAAAGTTTTTTTCAAAGGCGGAACGGCACTGCGAATCCTGTTTCAGAGTCCTCGTTTTTCTGAGGACCTCGACTTTTCAGCGAACATCTCCTTATATAAAACCAAGGAACTGATAGAAAGAACAGCCATTAAAACCCGCCAGGAAATCGCCAGCCTAAAACTGGAAGAATCAAAACCAACGACAGGAGGATATTTTGGAATTCTCGCAGGATCGGTAGGCAGTTCGACCGTTGAAGTTCAAATACAGGTATCTCTCCGCCAAAAGGCGGAGAAAGGAGAGTTGATGGTCATAGCGCCACCCACGGTCCCAGCTTACAACGTTTTGTCTCTGCAGGAGAAATCTCTCATTAGCGAAAAATTAGAGGCACTCCTTTCCAGAGCAAAACCTCGGGATTTTTACGATCTCTATTTTATCCTAAGAAAGCCCTTGGGAGATAGAAGACAAATCGCATCAAAAAAGGCGGCCGTCCTGAAAAAATTGAAAAGCATAACGTCAAAATCCTTATACCAGGAATTAAGAGAATTCCTTCCTAAAAGTCATTGGACTATTATCCAACATCTTCCCGAACAACTCGAAAAGGAGCTGGGAAGACTTTAGCCCAATACTTCTCGGTGGGGACTAAAATCCTATCCACCGTCTGATCTTTCGGCAATTGTCCACTTGCGCAGTAGGAATTGGCGAAGATTTGCGGGGAGGATCCCAAAAGACTACCTACTTTTATTGGGTGCACCGGATCCCTTGACGGTGGCTTGGGTTCTGTTATACTATCCAAGGGGTGCAAATAGACGTAAACCAAGAAGTTCGCAGGCGCCTTCAACTCAGAAGAATTTCCGACCAAGATATATATGATGCCTTTACCCGGGGCACCGCAGCTCCGA